>JAJNPX010000182.1 GCA_021155145.1 Acidisarcina sp.
CTGATCGGCTCGCACCTCTCGCCGGCGCACCGCGCCAGGGCCTTGCGGCATCTTTCGAAAGCTGTCGATTCGTTCAAGCACCTCGGTATTTCGGGCCTTGCAGCCGCCGCGGCCGAGCAGATCGCCCGGTTCAAGAGCGCTCCCGAGCCGGCCGGCACAACGCGGCGTGCGAACTCGGTCGTGTCGCAGCTTTTGATGGTCCGCCTTGCCGAGGCGACGGCCTCGCGTGAGCTCTTGTTTCGCGAGCTGATGGCCGTCCTCCAGCAGGAGAGCAAGGCCAATAAGATCATCATCGCCGAGCCAAATGAGCGAAAGGTGTACGTGCCCTTCATCACGCACGGATACACGCCCCAGCAGAGCATCGAGCTGGTCGGAAAACTCGCATCCGCCGCCGAAAAAGGCAGCGAGCCCTCGTTCGTCAAGAGCAAACACCTTTCGGTAAGCCATTTGAAGCCCGCGAATGCACAGCCCGCGTGGCTTCTGATCCAGCCCGCTGAAGGGGCCGTCCTGAATGACGGCACCAGCATCCAGCCGCTGCTCCGCGTCGTCGAGCTTGGGCTGGACGTCATCTCGCTCCGTGAGCGCGATACGTCGGCCCCGGTCGAGCACGATTCGAGCCCATTCACATCGAGCAGCCTGATGCCCGGGTTCATCCACTCCTCGCCCGCGATGACGGCGCTCGTCGAGGAGGTCTATAAGATCCGCTCGTCTGATGTGACCGTGCTCGTGACCGGCGAATCCGGGACCGGTAAGGAACTGGTCTCGCGCGCGATCCACACGATGTCCAACAGGAAGGACAAGGTCTTTGTGCCGTTCAACTGCACCGCCGTGCCCAAAGAACTCGCCGAGGGCCATCTCTTCGGTTACCGCAAGGGGTCGTTCACAGGCGCCGTGACCGATTCACCGGGAATGATCCGCGCCGCCGACGGCGGAACTCTCTTTCTGGACGAGATCGGCGATCTGCCGCTCGACGTACAGCCAAAGCTCCTCCGGTTTCTGCAGGAGGGCGAGGTCCAGCCGATCGGTGAAAAGAAACCGATCAAGGTCGATGTTCGGGTGATCGCGGCCACGAATATGCCGCTCGAGGAAAAGGTCGCCGAGGGCACCTTTCGCGAGGACCTCTTTTACCGGCTCAATGTCATCCGCCTCCGCGTGCCGCCGCTTCGCGAGCGGAGGTCGGAGATACCGCCGATGGTCAATTACTACATCAACCACTATTCGGCACGCTTTGGAAAGCGCGATGTCACATTCACGCCGCAGACCGTCGACTTGCTGATGGTCTGTGACTGGGATGGCAACGTCCGCCAGCTTTGCAACGAGGTCCAGCGCATCATCGCACGCGCGGTCGATGGCGAGGTGGTCACGCCCGATCACCTTTCGCCCGAGCTTAAGCGTTCCGCACGCCCGATCGCGACCTATTCCAACGGCCAGAATGTGGTCCCGATCGCCTCGTACGACAGCCCGTTCAATCCCTTTAAGGACCTTTCCGATGGAGGCACGCTCGAACAGGCCGTTTCCGAACTCGAGATGCAGATGATCAAGGGCGCTCTCGCGCGCCACAACTGGAACATCTCACGCGTGGCTAACGAACTCGGCCTGACGCGGCGCGGACTGTATCTCAAACTCAGCCGTTACGGCATCGAGAAAGCGGCCTGATCATCCGGCCATCGCACGCAGTCGGCCGATGATATCGGGCAAGACACCCATCACCGCATCCACATCGCTGTCACTGTTAAAGCGGCCGAACGAAAATCTGATCGATCCCATCGCGGCCGCAAAGGGCACGTTCATCGCCGCGAGCACGGGAGAGACCCCCTGCGACCCGGCGTGGCATGCCGAGCCGGTCGAAACGCAGATGCCGGCCTCATCGAGCATGTGCAGGATCATCTCGCCGTTCAGTCCCTCGAACGAGATATTCGACGTATTCGGAAGCCGTCCGGCCGGGTCGCGGGTGCCGTTCACGCTTGTCTGCGGTATGGAGTCGAGGATGGCGCGTTCCAGCTTGTCGCGCCGCGAACGTATGGCGTCGATGCCGGAGAGGTCGGATGCGAGGTCCGCGGCAACGCCTGCCCCCGCGATCTGGTGCACGGCCTCGGTCCCGGCCCGCCGTCCGTTCTCTTGCCCGCCACCGACGTGGAATGATGAAAGCTCGACGCCACCTCGTATGTAGAGTGCCCCGATCCCCTTGGGGCCGTGAAACTTGTGTGCCGAGACGGAAAACAGGTCCACGCCGAGATGCCGCACGTCTATCGCGATCTTTCCCGCGGCATTTACTCCATCGACGTGCAAAAGGGCGGCGGAGCGCGAGTGCACGATCTCCGCGATCTGCTTTATCGGAAAGATCACGCCCGTCTCGTTGTTCGCCATCATCACGGAAACGAGCGCCGTGTCGTCCTCGATGGCATCCGTTAGCTGTTGAAGGTCGAGCAGGCCGCCGCCGTCCACGTCCAGCCGGCTTACCCGGGCGAGGCCCTCATTCTCGAGGCTTTCGCATAGCTTTCTGACCGCTTCGTGCTCGACCCGCGTGGTAATGATATGGGCCTTGCCGGGCGTTGCGGCGAGCGCACCCCTTATGGCCCAGTTATCGCTCTCGGTGCCGCCCGATGTGAATACGATCTCGTCGGGGCGGGAGGCGCCGAGGAGCTTCGCGACCGAGAGCCTCGCGCCTGCGACTATCTCGGCAGCCGCCCTCCCGAGGGAATGTGCCGACGAGGGATTCCCGTACGCAGACAGCAGGCCGCTCATTTTTTCCGCCACCGCCGGGGCGAGCGGCGTCGTCGCGTTATTGTCCAAATATATGGGCCTATCCACGCGCCCAATTTACCATTCGCCAATTCCGATTTACAATCGTAGATATAGTGAGCACAAAGTTACGAATAACAGAGCCCGGCAACGGCCACCGTGAATTTCCGCTGGAGATCGGCAAGAATTACACGATCGGCAGGTCGAACGAGAACAGCATCATCCTCAACGACCGACGGGTCTCGCGAAAGCACGCCCATATCGTCGCCGACGGTGACGGATTCAGGATCGTTGACGGATATTACGAGGGCGGCGCACTAAAGCGCAGCGTCAACCACG
Source organism: Acidisarcina sp. (assembly GCA_021155145.1). Lineage (GTDB taxonomy): Bacteria > Acidobacteriota > Blastocatellia > Pyrinomonadales > Pyrinomonadaceae > OLB17. The sequence goes on from JAJNPX010000182.1 coordinate 3,082, forward strand.
TTTTCGTCAACGGTTCGCCGGTGCTCGAAAAGCGCCTTGCCCAGGGCGACACCGTCGTGATCGGCGAAAGCCAGTTGACCTTCGTCGACGCGCTTCCCCAGCCTTTCATTCCCGAGCATCATTTGAGCTACACGCCGGCATCGGCCCACGCGGCACCTGCGGCGGTCAGCGACTCTCCGACGGTCGCCGATACGCCCAAGGGGATCGATTACGACGACAACCCGCTCGGCCAGACGCAGCTTCAGATCTCTGCGAATGAGATCATCGGGCGGCAATCGCACTTATCGATCGAATCGGCGATGGCGTCGCCCGAGGAGATCAAGGACCTGCGGCGAAAGGCCAAGATGCTTGAGCTGCTTTATGAGATGAGCCGTTCGCTCGGCACCGTCTTTGACCTCAAGGAGATATTTGACCGGGCGACCGACCTGATCTTTCGCGGCAGCCCGGCCGATCGCGTGGTCGCCCTGCTTGCCGATGAGACGCTCGACGGCAAGATCCTCGATTACAGCCTCGTTCCGGTGAGCGTAAAGACGCGCGATGCAAAGATCGAACAGCTCACCGATTCGCTCACCATCAGCCGTACGATCACTCAAAAAGTGATGAGGGAAAAGGTGGCTCTGCTCTCGCAGGACGCCAAGACGGACGCCCAATTCCTCGGCGCCGAATCCATCGTCTCGCAGGGAGTGCGGTCGACGATCTGCGCGCCGCTGATCACCGAATCGAACGTGCACGGCGTGATCTATGCCGACCGCCTCGACCCCTTTGCGGCGTTCACGCCGGATCATCTTGAGCTGATCAGCGCGGTGGCCGCCCAGACGGCCGTGACCGTAGAGACCGTTAAGGCACACAAACGCCTCGCCCGCGAGGAGGTCGCCCGGGCCAACTACAGCCGCTTTATGCCCGAGTACGTGGTAAAGCAGCTTCTGCAGAATCCGGATTCGTTCCGGCTCGGCGGCGTGAATCAAATGGTGACCGTGCTTTTTGCAGATATCCGCGGGTTCACATCGATATCCGAGAACGCGAAGCCGGAAAGGGTAGTGAGCTTGTTGAACCGCTATTTTTCCGCGATGTCCGAGATCATCTTTGAGCATGGCGGAACACTCGACAAATATATCGGCGACGGGTTGATGGCAATTTTCGGTGCCCCGACCGTGAGCGAAGAGGACGCGCTCAACGCGGTCAAAGCGGCTGTTACAATGCAGAAACGCCTCGTCAAGCTGAATGACGAACTTCGGGCCGAGGGCTATGATCAGATCTCCGTCGGCATCGGGCTTCACACCGGCGAGGCGACCATCGGCTATATCGGCTCGGACAAACGGTCCGAGTACACGGCCATAGGCGATACCGTGAACCTTGCGTCCAGACTCGAATCCAATGCCCTCGGCGGCCAGATACTAATAAGCGAAGCGACGGCCGCCGCGAGCGGAAACCTGATCCCCGTCAATCAGCGCGAACCGCTGACCGTAAAGAACAGGACGCAGCCCGTAAACGTTTTGGAGGTTCGCTGGGCCTGATCCCGCACATTTTCCGGCTTTCGATTTTTGTTGGCACGGTCACGTCAAAAGCCTTATAATTCAGTGACCGTCACATATGCTGAAGATCTCTTCACTCAAGAAGTTCGTTACCGACCAGATGGCGATCGACCTCGGCACCGCGAGCACTATCATTGCGGTAAAAGAGCGTGGGGTCGTCCTGGACGAGCCGTCGGTGGTCGCCGTAAATGAGATCACCGAAGAGATCGTCGCGGTCGGGCAGGAAGCCGCCGATATGACCGGACGCGAAGGGCGCGATATCACGGTAAAGGCGCCGCTGATCGGGGGCGTGGTCGCCGATTTTGAACGGACCAAGAAGATGCTCGCCCATTTCGTCAAGAAGGCACGGTCGGGCGGTTCCAATCTCTCGCTCTCGGCCGTGATGAGCATGCCGTCGGACGTTACCCACGTCGAACAGCGTGCCCTGCTCAACGCCGCCGAAGAGGCCGGGATCGGAAAGGTCTTTATGATGGAGGAGGGGCTCGCCGCCGCCTTTGGTGCGGGCGTTCTCGCGACGGATAAACGGGCTTCGGCCATCGTCGATATCGGCGCCGGCACCACCAGCGTGGCCGTCATCGCCAAGGGTACGATCGTCCATTCGGCCAGCGAGCGGTTTGGCAGCAACGAGATCAACGATATGCTTGCCACCCATCTCCGCCGCCATCGCGGACTGCAGGTCGGCGAGGAGACCACCGAGCTGCTCAAGACGACATTTGTCTCGTCCTTTCTGCCCGACGATATCTCGCGGGCCATCGACGTCCGCGGACGCGATGTGCAGACCGGCAGCCCGTCGGCCGTAGAGATCACGACCGGCGAGGTGTATCCCGTCGTCGAGGCCGTCGTAAGGCGGATCGCCGCACTCGTAAAAGATACGCTCACCGAACTTCGCCCCGAGGTCGCGGCCGATATCTACGACCGCGGAGTGATACTGACCGGCGGCGGCGCCTTGCTCGAAGGCCTCGATCAATATATGCGCTCCTACATCAACCTCGCCGTATCGGTGGCCGAAGAGCCGCGTTACGCGACCGTGAACGGACTCGTGAAGATGTTCGACGACCCCAAACTCCTCGAACGCGTGACTCGCAACGAACTCGGCGTTCTGCAAAATGCAGAGATCCCCTTCGAAGCATAGCCCGCGGCATCTCAAATTTTCTTATCCACAAAAAGAAGAAAGGCGGCCTCAGATGAAGCCGCCGAATACCCAGGGAAAGGGTCAGCATCTTGTTAAAAGTCCAGCCTTAGAAGGTGGAACAGAACGTAGATCCCGGCCGACAGGGCCGCTACCGCGGAACCGAAGGTGAGAGCCGAAACCCGTGTCAGCCTGGCCGCCGACGCCCATCTGCCTCCGCAAAATGCGCCGGCGTAGGTACCGAGTTTTTCGCTTCCGAGCATTATCAGCACGCCTATCACAAGGTTGTAGATCACGATCAGCGTGCTGAGATCCGCGTTCTTCATACTTCCTATTACTTGGGCCCGCCGGCTAGCTTGCCGATGAGCGTGAAGAGCGGCAGATACATGGATATGACGATACCGCCGATCGTGACGCCAAGGAACGCGATCAGGACAGGCTCGATCAACGCGAGCAGATCGGCGATGGCCGTATCGACCTCTTCTTCGTAAAAATCGGCGATCTTGCCGAGCATCGCGTCGAGAGCACCGGTCTGTTCGCCGACGCCGATCATCTGGCCGACCATATGCGGGAATACTTTCGTCGCCTTTAGAGGCTCGACGAAATTCTCGCCCCGTTCCACGCCCGCACGGACCTTTAATATCGCCTTTTCGATCACGACGTTACCGGCGGTCTTCGCTGTGATATCCAGCGATTGCAGGATCGGCACACCCGAAGAAAGCAGGGTCGAGAGGATCCGTGAAAATCTGGCAACGGCGATCTTTCGCAGGATCGATCCAAAGATCGGAAGCTTCAGCAAAAGGGTGTCGATCTGCCAGCGGCCCTTTTCGGTCTTGTAATAGTAGCTGATACCCACCGACGAACCGATGATCGCGGCGAGCAGCGCCAATCCGCCCCATCCGGCGAGGAAATTGCTTATCCCCATCACGATGCGCGTCGGCAGCGGAAGTGCTTCGCCGGGGCCGAGCAGGCCGATAAAGATCTGTTCGAACTGCGGTATCACCACGATCATGATGACCGCGATCGCACCTATCGCGACCGCGATGACGGCCGCCGGGTAGATCGATGCCGAGACGATGCTCCGCTTTAACTTCACGACCTTTTCGATCAGCGTCGCGAGACGCTGGAGGATCAGGTCGAGCACACCGCCCGTTTCTCCGGCCTCGACCATATGGGTGTAGAGCGAGTCGAATACCTTGGGGTGCTTTTCCAGGGCCGCGAAAAGCGTCGCGCCTTCCTCGACATTCTGACGCACCTGGCGGAGAACATCTTTGAAAAACGTGTTCTGCTGCTGCTCGGCAAGGATATCCAGGCACTGAACAAGCGGAAGGCCCGCGTCGATCATGACCGAGAACTGACGCGTGAAGACCGCGAGTTCCTTGGCCTTCACTTTCTTGCGCCGTCCGAGTTTGGGGATCGACACGACGTTCTTTTCCGAAGCCTGCGTCATCGTGATCTGCTCACGGCGAAGCAGGGCCCGAAGCTCGTCCTGGTTTGCGGCATCGCGCTCGCCCGAGACCAATTCGTTCAGTTTGTTTCTACCTTTGAATGCGTAAGTTGGCATTTCGTTTCTAGCTCCTATCAGATTCCGATTCCTGAGTTCCAGCTAACGGATCCGTATGTCCTGTGATCCGGAATTTGGAATTCACCTAATTACCTTGCGGGTGGCCGCTGACCGATCGGCCTGCCCTGGGCATACGGGCTGCCGCCGGCCGGTGCTCCCGGTCGCGGTGTCCCGCCGCCATAGGCCTGATTAAGGCCAGAACCGCGCTCGATCAATTCCTTTAGCTCGTCCGCATTGGATGTCCGCTGCATCGCCGCGTCGAGCGTGATCGTCTTTTTGTGATAAAGCGTCGCGAGCGATTGGTTGAAGGTCTGCATACCGAACTTGTCCTGGCCGGTCTGCATCATCGAATAGATCTGGTGGATCTTATCCTCGCGGATGAGGTTGCGGATGGCCGCGTTCGGCACGAGTATCTCGAGGGCCATGGCACGCCCGTCGCCCGAGGCTTTCGGCAGCAGGGCCTGACACATTATGCCTTCGAGCACGAGCGAAAGCTGCGTTCTCACCTGCGCCTGCTGGCCCGCGGGAAATACGTCGATGATGCGGTTGATCGTCGAGTAAGCCGAATTCGTATGCAGCGTGGCAAACGTCAGGTGGCCCGTCTCGGCGATCCGCAGGGCCATCTCGATCGTCTCGAGGTCACGCATTTCGCCGACGAGCACGACGTCCGGATCCTGTCGAAGCGCGGTGCGCAGCGCCGAGCCGAACGAGTGCGTGTCTGCCGCGACCTCGCGTTGGTTGACGACGCAGTTCTTGTGATTGTGAAGGAATTCGATCGGATCTTCGATGGTAAGGATATGGTCGTGGCGGTCAACATTGATCTTGTCGATCATCGCCGCGAGCGTCGTCGATTTACCGGAACCGGTCGGCCCGGTCACGAGCACGAGGCCGCGCGGCTTTTTGCAGAGGTCGGAAACGATCGGCGGCAGGCCGAGCGCTTCGAACGACTTGATCTCGTACGGAATTGCACGAAATACGGCACCCACCGCACCTTTCTGATTGAACAGGTTGGCACGAAAGCGTGACATCCCCTTCAATCCAAATGAAAAATCGAGCTCCAGATTTTCTTCAAAACGGTGCTTCTGGGCGTCGGTCAGGACGGAGTAGGCGAGGCGTTTCGTATCGGCGGGGGTCATCGGCGGATACTCGGCCAGGCCGTTGAGTCGGCCGTGGACGCGGATCTGCGGGGCCGAGTTGGTCGTAAGGTGAAGGTCGGAACCGCCGGCGTCCGTCATCTTCTTGAGAAGCTCGGGCAGGGTCACCTGCGATTCGACTGAGGTTTGGTTTTCGAAGCTCATGGTTTTGGTTGGTATCGGCTGTTCGTAGTTCGCTGTTCGCGGCTCACGAAGAACCGCAAACAGCGAACGGCGAACCAAATTAATCTTCGCGGACCGAAGCTTGCTGCACAGGACGTGCCTTGGGCTGGAGCGAGTTGATCACTTTCTCCGATTCTTCGGCGATCCGTTCTGCAGAATCGACATTCGTATTGGTCGCGAGGCTGTAGATGCGGCCATCGACCTCGGTGAAATAGAACATTCTGGAATTGAGCCGTCCGCCGGCACCCTGTGATTGGGCGACGACGACGTACACCTTCTTGCTGCCTACTTCCTTCTGATAGTCGTTCACGACCCAGCCGTTCTCGCGGATCATGCGGTTGATGACCTCACGCCGGAGAGCAGATGTCGGAACCCCGCCGACCGTACGGTTTCGGCCCGTATCGACCGTCTCGCCGTTTGCCGGCCCGACCACCGAGATCGCAGCCGTTCCGCGGCCGCCATCGACCGAGAACAGCACTTCGCTCCCGCTCTGTGCGCCGGGCTGCCAGCCGGTCGGTGCGGTCTGCCCCGACGGAAGAATGGCGGCGCCTTTCTTTTCGGAAGCGGCCGGTTTGGCCGACGCCACGTTCGTCGTCTCGGCCTGTACCTTTCTGACCTTCGCGAGCCTCATCGGGCGAAGCCGCAGCGCGCGTCGGCGGGCATAGCTCGCCCGCTTCCGCCGCTCCTGCGCCCGGTAGAGCTGCCACCAGCGCTTGGAATATTTCTTGACGCCCCGCCAATTTCTGGATTTCTTTTTCTTGTACTGCCGCTTCTTGGTCTTCCCGGCCTCGACCGATTCCGTCGCGATCGGAACGATCGTCCCGATACCGACCAGAAGTGCTAAGGATAGTGCGATTGCCCTTATAACCATATTTCCTCCAAATCCTTAAAGAACCGTTTCCTTCACGACCTCTTCCACGGTCGTTATTCCTTCCCTTAGTTTGCAGAGTCCTGATTCGCGGAGTGTGATCATCCCGCATTCGATGGCCTTGCGGCGAAGTTCGATGGCGCTCGCGCCGATTATGATCAGCTCACGAAGTTCGTCGGTCACTTCCATCACCTCGTACAGCCCGACGCGGCCCTTATAGCCGGTGCCGAGACACGTATCGCAGCCGCGGCCCTTGTAAAGCTTTATCGACGGTGCTTCCTCCGGCTTGAACCCGATCTCGACCAGGGCCTCCGGCGGCATATGGATCTCTTCCTTACATTCCTTGCAGATGCGGCGGATCAGCCTCTGTGCCTGAATGATGTTCACCGAGGTCGCGACCAGAAAGGGCTCGATGCCCATGTTCACAAGCCGCGAGATGGTCGACGGTGCGTCGTTCGTGTGGAGCGTCGATAGGACAAGGTGGCCCGTAAGCGCCGCCTTGATAGCGATCTCGGCCGTCTCAAAGTCTCGGATCTCACCGACCAGGATGATGTTCGGATCCTGACGCAGGAATGAGCGAAGCGCCGCGGCAAAGTTGAGCCCGATCTGCTCCTTCATCTGCACCTGGTTGATGCCCTGAAGGTTGAATTCGACCGGGTCCTCGGCCGTCATGATATTTGTCTCCGGCGTGTTCAGCGACTGGAGCGCGGAGTAGAGCGTGTTCGTCTTTCCCGATCCCGTCGGGCCCGTGACCAGCACCATCCCGTACGGATTAGCGATCGCACGCTTGAACTTGTCGAGGCTCTCGGGCTCGAAGCCAAGCTTTTGCATATCGAGCATCAGCTTGTCCTTGTCGAGCAGGCGGAGCACCACCTTTTCGCCAAATAGTGTCGGCAGGGTCGAGACGCGGAAGTCGAGCTCCCGCGATCGGTCGTCGACCTTTACCTTGATCTTGATTCGCCCGTCCTGCGGCAGACGCTTTTCCGAGATGTCGAGCTTCGACATTATCTTCAGGCGTGAGATAAGTGCATCCCGCAGCTTCATCGGCGGATGCATCACGTCGTACAGCACGCCGTCGATGCGGAACCGGATCCGAAAATCCTTCTCGTACGGCTCCACGTGAATGTCCGATGCCCCGCGGCGAAGCGAATCGACCATCAGCACGTTCACCAGCCGAACGACCGGTGCATCCTCGCTCGCACGTGCAAGCGTCGCGAGATCGATCTCTTCGTTGTCCTCGATGACCTCGAATTCTTCGCCCTCGTGGCTGGCGAACTCGAATGTTTCGAGCGATACGTCGAGATCGCCGTCATTGAGTCCGCCGTCCCCTTTGCCGACCTTGGCTGCTTTATTCCCGTTCTTGGCGCTTCGCGTGACCTTCTCGGTCTCGAATGCGATCTGGTCGTTGAATATGTCTACCTGTTTCGAGCCGCTGTAGTACTTGCCGATCGCCATCTGGATCGAGGCTTCCGAGGCGATCACCGGTTCGACGTTCAGCCCCGTCATGAACTTGATATCGTCCATGGCGAAAACATTCGTCGGATCGGCCATCGCCAGCGTAAGCGTGGCGCCGACCTTCGAAATTGGGAGGATCGTATATTTGAGCGCGACCTCCTGAGAGATCAGCCTGATGACCTCGTCCTCGATCTGAAAGAGGTCGAGATTGATCGATGGGACCCCGTACTGGCGGGACAAAACAGCGGTGACAACGTCGTCCGAGATCATCCCGAGCTTTACGAGATTCGATCCTAGCCGGCCGCCGCTCGCACGCTGATAATCGAGAGCCTCTCGAAGCTGCTGCGGGGTGACCAGATTTTCGCGGACAAGAATTTCCCCTAGTTTTGCTGACATGTGTTCTGAAGCGAGGTTCCTTTTAGTAGCCGTAAGTGGTGGAAATAAAAGGAAGGCGAGTGATTTTTAGAGAACTGTAGTCTGGGTGTAGAGACCGTAAAGACAACAATGCTAAACACTGTTGCACAACAAATAATAGTGCTTTGTCACTTGGCTGTCAAGATTTCTTTTGCACAGGCTGAACGAATTGCGGGCAAAATGACGGGGCCGGGACCGAGAAGCGGCCCGATGCAACCTTGGACCGGTTTGGGCATCTTTTGGTTAATGTCCGCGAAACTGAAAGCGATCTGTATGGCGGGCCTCGCCGTCGGCGTACTTGACGGCCTCGCGGCGGTCATCTCCTCGGCGCTCCGCGGCGTCTCGCCCGGCCGCGTATTCCAATATATCGCTAGCGGTGTGCTCGGAAAGGCCTCTTACGAGATGGGCGCCGCAACGGTCCTGCTCGGGATCTTTCTGCACTTCGTCGTGGCATTCGGTGCCTCTGCGGTTTTCGTACTCGCCGCCTCGCGGCTCAATTGGCTCGTCCTTCGCCCTCTTGTCGCCGGCCCGATCTACGGCGTGCTTGTATATTTCTTTATGGGCGAGGTCGTCAGCGCCCTCTCGCGTACCGCCAAACTTCCGCGAACCGCCGCCGGCACTGCTGTCGGCATCCTCATCCACATCTTCTGCGTCGGCCTTCCGATAGCACTTTTAACCTCACGCTACTCCGCCCGTGATATCACTTAGCCCGCCTCTGCCTCGTCATCGGTCGGCCGCCTTGTTCTTCGACCAGTGATTCGCCGCCCTCGGGCTGATCTTCGCCGTACGGAGGTCCAGGATCAGCACGCCGTCCTCATCAGTATCTGCGTCGTAAAACCGCACCGTCTCCGGCAGGTCTATTCTGAACTCCCGCATCATACGGTACACGCGGATCTTCTTCCCGCCATAGGATGTATGCACCCGCACCGGATACGCATTCCGCACCGCCAGCGCCGCCGGCTTTAACCCGATACGATTGTTCACCGTATCAAAAAGCACCACGAACGCCTTCGGCGCACCCATCCGCTCCCACGTAACGCGGGACATCGCGATCAACCCCTTCGGATTCAACGTCACGTACATCCCCGCATTCTGCGGCTGAATATCTCCCCTCGGTACCTCTCTCCAATCCGGCCTCATAAAACACTCGTTCCTCCCTCTCGTATGAATGTATCATATACGGAGCATCGTTTCAAGTATGCAATTATTTCCCCGCCGGCCCATCAACGACAATTTGATCCACACGAGGCCTCCCCGAAGGGCAAATAGGAGGAAGTCTGAAAAGACGAGATCAGAAGAATTGGAACCACAAAAAGACACGAAATGGCACTAAACTCAGCTCTTTCTTTATTTCGTGCTTTTTCGTGTAATTTTGTGGTTACAAATTCCCGAAGGGCAAATAGCCACGTCCTTCAGGACGTGGAACAGATTCGCCCAACCCCAAAAGGGCGTTTTAACGTCCTTTTAGCTTCAGCCTCGTTCACGAGGCTTTCACACGGCGGCATAATCGAAGATATATTCAC
>JAJNPX010000194.1 GCA_021155145.1 Acidisarcina sp.
GTGATCGCGGCCTGCTTGTCGCCCTCGGCCTGCAGGATCAACGCACGCCGGTTTCGTTCGGCGGTCATCTGCTTCTCCATCGTGATGCGGACATCCTCCGGCGGATTGATGTTCTTGACGTCAACGCGGGTGACCTTTACGCCCCATTTATCGGTCGCCTCGTCGAGGATGAGGCGGAGCTTTCCGTTGATCTGATCGCGATTCGACAGCGTGTGGTCGAGGTCCATATCGCCCATCACCGAACGCATTCCCGTAATGGTGAGCTGCACGATGGCACCCACGAGGTCGGCAACCTCATACACCGCCTTGATCGGGTCGGTGACCTGCCAGTAAACGACCGAATCGACATTGATGGTCACATTGTCACGCGTGATCACCGGCTGCGGCGGCATATCGATGTATTGCTCGCGAAGGTCGATGGAGGTCAGTCCGGGCCGCACGCTCGACCAATAGACCGCCCGCGGAGCCTCAAAAAAAGGCACTATGATGTTCAGCCCGCTCGTCGCCACGCGGTGAAACCGTCCGAGCCGCTCGATCAGCAGTACGCTGGATTGCGGAACGATCTTGATCGTCTTCCAGGCGACGGTCAGCAAGGCCAATCCCAAAAAGAGCAGAAATATCGCACCCAATCCAAAGACTTCCATCATTGCCCTCCGTAAACTTTATTTTCGTTAAATATACACTAACTACGCTGCCCGTACCACTTTACGGTCCCGGCTTTGGGTGGCCCCGCGTCGCCCGCCTTTCACAAAGGTGGAACTCCGGGCCGCACTGCTCACCGAAAAGACGTTTTGCCGGAACTTTTCGCCAAGATGATACGTTCTCAATTTTACCTACGCGTTATATAGGTGGAATACAACTGAAGGAACGCTTGATCTAGATATTAGGAAGGTCGAGCACATTGACAACCAAATACCCGGAGAGAAGCTCAGCAACTACTATTTTCCGCATTACATACCTCAGTTATCCTCTTTTTCATTCCTTAGCTTCTTTCCGGCGTATTTCTGCGCTTTAGACGGCATGTCAGTAAGGGCTTAACGGTCAGGTTGAATGTCACAGCCCTTACTAACGTTCAGGCTTCTGCATTTCTCCCGACACCATCACCCTCAATAAACTAATACCAAGGCACGATCTAACCGCTAGTTGCCCCTGCGGCGATGAGTGTATAATCGCCTGCAGCTTATGACGGTTTCGCTATCCGACATCGAAGACGCACGCCGGCTGCTCAAAGGCATCATCAACCCGACACCCATCGTGCCCGACGGACGCCTCTCTGCCGAGATCGGCGCGAGCGCGTTTCTCAAGGCCGAATGTCTGCAAAAGGGCGGCTCGTTCAAGGTGCGGGGCGCGTACAACAAGATATCGAAGCTCACCGGCGAAGAGCGTGGCCGCGGCGTTATAACCGCTTCGGCGGGCAACCACGCACAGGGCGTCGCTCTCGCGGCAAAGCTCCAGAATACGCGGGCGACCATCGTCCTGCCCGAATTCGCACCGCTTACCAAGGTGCTCGCGACCAAGGCACTCGGTGCCGAGGTGATCTTGAAAGGTGATTCGTTTGACGCGGCGGTCGCGTATTCGCGTGCCCTTGGCGATGAGATGGGCTTCGTTTACGTGCATGCGTTTGACGATCCGATGATCGTCGCGGGCCAGGGATCGGTCGGCTGCGAGATCGTCGAAGACCTGCCCGATGTGACGGTGATCGTCGTGCCGATCGGCGGCGGCGGCATCGCATCCGGCACGGCCATCGCGGCCAAATCGCTCAAGCCCGGCGTGCGTGTGATCGGCGTTCAGGCTTCGAACGTCGCCTCGATGAACCCGTCGCTGTCTGCCGGCGAGCCGATCGAGGTCTCCGCACGCCCGACCATCGCCGACGGCATCGCCATCAAGCGTCCCGGCATCGTCACGCTCCCGCTTATCCGCGAGTACATCGATGAGGTCGTCGAGGTCACCGAGGAAGAGATCGCGGCCGGCATCTACCATTGCGTGCTGAATTCGCATATCGTGGCCGAGGGCGCCGGTGCGGCGGGTGTCGCGGCGTTGCTTGCGGGCAGGATAGACCTCACGCCCGGCGACGTCGTCTGCACCATTCTCTGCGGCGGCAATATCGACGGCAACCTGCTCTCCCGCGTCATCGAACAGGTCCTCGTACGCAAGGGCCGCTACGTCGTCTCAAAGGTGCTCATACTCGACCGCCCCGGTTCATTCGCCGCCCTGCTCAACCGCGTCGCCGAGACCGGTGCCAGCGTGATCGAATCGAACCATCAGCGGGCCATCTGGCTCGCCCCGCTCGGCTACACGGGCGTCGAACTCATCCTCGAGGTCCGCGATGCCGAACACGCCCAGTTCGTCTATCACCATCTCGAACAGTGCGGCTATCACGTCCGCCCCGAAGGCCAAGGCGACTGGGAATTCTAACGGAACGCGGCTGGAACGCGGACATTCCTGTCCGCATCTTGAGCCTCGCCGCGAGGCTTTCCCGTTAGGGCAAATAGCCGCGTCCTTCAGGACGTGGTGAGGATGAGAGAGTATAAAAGGGCGTTTCAACGTCCTTTTGGACGTTGATCATCAACGGCTCGGGACGTCAAAAGTCAACGAACCTTGATCGTCGATTCGCGAACCGACCTTCCCAGCCTGCCTGAACGTCTGCAGATTCGGCGGAAGCTGAATATTCCTTCCGCCGAGCAGTTCCTCGACCGCCGCAAGTTCTCTCGCACCCTCGAGGTCTTCGGGCTGTCCCAAAACATTCTCGGGCATCACCAAAATATTGTCCCGAAGCACGAAACATCTTCCCTGACCGGAATGCTGATCAAAGGTCTATTTGCGATTGTGCCTGATCAGCATATAGAGATCATGCACGGGTTGCGGAAAATGCCTTTCGATGTTAAATTTCCGCTCAATTTAAGAAGGACGTGCTCCGCCCCAAACGAGCGCAAGCTTCCACCCCGAAAAAGAACACCTTCCATGTTCCGTTTCCGAGCCTGCGTAGCGGGCGACAAGCATAGAGCCACGGGCGTGAGCCCGTGGAAGGCGAACGAGAAACGGTATAACCCGCGTAGCGGGTGACAGCGAATGCCCCGATCTTACACCAATCTGATCTATCACATCGTATTTGCGACAAAGGGACGACGGCCCTTGATATCACCTGATAAAGAGGCTCGTCTTTACGAATACATCGGTGGGATCATCCGAGGCCTGGGAGGGATTTGCCTCTGCATCAACGGAGTTTCAGATCATGTTCACGTGTTGGCAAAACTCCGTCCGGACCGATCGGTATCCGATGTTCTTCGAGATCTGAAGGCGAACTCATCCGGATGGATGCACGACGTCTTTCCGGATGCGGCGGAGTTTTCCTGGCAGAACGGATACGGAGCATTTACCGTCAGCGAATCTCAGATCGAAAGCGTCACGAAATACATCGCCGGGCAAAAGATCCATCATCAGAAAGGCTCTTTCGAGGATGAATTCAAAAAACCTCCACGGGTTAATCACCCGTGGCTTTATGCCGACACCCGCTACGCGGGCTAAGAAAGAATAGTTGCGCAAGATGACAGAGCGGCTGGACGCTGCTCGCCATAAATGTCCGGACGAACCATGTTCACGCAGTTATTTGCATTGGACCAAAAAGACCGAAGGATGCCCTTATAGCGCTGAAGGCCAACTCAACCCGACAGCTCCGGGAAGACGGCTCGTGGCCGCACGAACACTCTCCCTGG
>JAJNPX010000198.1 GCA_021155145.1 Acidisarcina sp.
ATGAATACGCTGATCGCGGTCGGCACGGGAACGGCCTACCTCTATTCGGTGGCGGCCACGGTGTTTCCATCGGTGTTCGCAACGCACGCGGCGGATCACTCGATGACCGTACCGGTCTACTATGAGGCGGCGGGCGTGATCATCGCTCTGATCCTGCTCGGCAACCTGCTCGAGTCCCGTGCAAAGGGACGCACGGGCGAGGCGATACGAAGGCTCGTGGGCCTTCAGCCCAAAACGGCCGTCGTCGTTCGCGGCGGCGAACAGATCGAGATCCCGACCGATCAGGTCCTAAAGGGCGATATCGTTATGGTTCGGCCCGGTGAAAAGATCCCGGTCGACGGGGTCGTGACCGATGGCCGGTCGGCCGTCGACGAATCGATGCTCACCGGCGAGAGCATTCCGGTGGGAAAGGGCGTCGGCGACGAGGTATTTGCCGCGACGATGAACAAGACCGGATCGTTTCATTTCAGGGCGACAAAGGTCGGCCGCGAGACGACCCTGCACCAGATCGTGAAACTTGTGCGCGATGCTCAGGGCTCGAGGCCGCCGATAGCGCGATTGGCAGATAAGATCAGCGGCATCTTTACACCGATCGTCATATCCATCGCCATCGCCACCTTCGTCGTTTGGTTCATTGCCGCGTCGCCCGAGGTCAGGCTCACGATGGCGGTGGTGAATTTCGTGTCGGTGCTCATCATCGCTTGCCCGTGTGCGCTCGGCCTCGCGACACCGACGGCCATTATGGTCGGAACGGGCAAAGGAGCTGAACTCGGGATCCTGATCAAGGGAGGCGACAGCCTCGAGACGGCGCACAAGCTCGATACGGTCGTGCTCGACAAGACCGGCACGATCACAAAGGGCGAACCAAGCCTGACGGACGTGATCGCCGTTGACGGTTTTGATGAGGGAACGCTCCTCTCACTGATAGCCTCCGCAGAACGCTCGAGCGAGCATCCGCTTGCCGCGGCGATCGTTCGCGGAGCCGAAGAACGCGGGCTGGAACTTCTCCGGGCTGAGAATTTTGACGCCATTGAGGGGCGCGGCGTCGAGGCTTCGGTCGAGGGAAAGGCGGTCCTGCTTGGAAACGAGCGCCTTATGCAGGAGCGCTCCATCGACATCGCCGCCGCACGCGAGTGGTTGGATGATCTCGCCGGCCAGGGAAAGACCCCGAGGTATGCGGCGCTCGACGGCAAGATCGCGGGCGTCGTGGCCGTAGCCGACACGGTAAAGGATGGATCGAAGGCGGCGATCCAGGAACTCCGCCGGTTGGGCCTGAACGTCGTGATGATGACGGGCGACAACAAGCGTACTGCCGAGGCGATGGCAAAACAGGTCGGCATTACAGAGGTCCTGTCGGAAGTTTTGCCGGATAAGAAATCGAGCGAGGTCAAGCGGCTGCAGGCATCCGGCAAGCGCGTCGCGATGGTCGGTGACGGTATAAACGATGCACCGGCGCTCGCACAAGCGGACGTCGGGATCGCGATCGGCACCGGGACCGATGTGGCTATCGAGGCCAGCGACATCACGCTTATCAATGGCGACCTGAGGGGCGTCGCGACCGCGATCGGGCTCTCAAAAGCAACGATCCGCACGGTCAAGCAGAATCTGTTCTGGGCATTTATCTACAACATTATCGGCATACCCATAGCCGCGGGCGTGCTTTATCCCGTATTCGGCTGGCTGCTCTCGCCCGTCATCGCAAGCGCGGCGATGAGCCTCTCGAGCGTGTCGGTGGTGACGAATAGTTTGCGGCTGCGTTCCTACAAGGACGCAAGGCAGGAGAAATAGCTATGGATACTATCGAGATCATCGTGTTGATCGGCGGGGTTGGTTTGATCGCCCTTGTCTTCTGGTACTTTTTCGGCGAGCGCGAACAGGTGGCTGCCGTCGTGAATGCATCGGGTGTGCAGGAGATAGACGTGACCGTAAAGGGAGGCTATTCGCCGGACGTGATCGTCGTCGATCGCGGACAGCCCGTGCGGCTCAATTTCTATCGTGATGAGACGTCATCGTGCAGCGAACAAGTCGTCTTCGGCGACCTTGGAATCGCCCGCGACCTGCCTGCATTCAAGACGACGGCCATCGAATTCACGCCCGACAAGGCCGGTGAATTCCCTTTCGCGTGCGGCATGAATATGCTTCACGGAAAGCTGATCGTGAGATAAAAAAGAGGCCGTCTGAAAGGCACCCTTTTATGAAATAAGTGGCCACAAAATGACACGAAAAAGCACGAAATATACAGAGCGAGGCAAGCTTGGTGCGATTTCGTGTTTTTTTGTGGTTCCACTTCTTCTGATCTCGACTTTTCAGATTTCCTCCTTCATTCTCGCCTACTTCGAACACGGCACCAGAGCAGCCGGCTCGAACCGGTCCACGTAATCTCGCGCGTATGTCTGCACATTGATCCGTATCTTGTTGAAAACGTAGCAATAGAACGCCTCGTTCCGGATCCGCTCCTTGAGATACTTCATTGCCGTGACCTCGCTCCAATATTCGCGACTCTCCCATATCTCGATTGGCGTACCGCCGATCTCCTCGGCGAGTTCGATCAATTTTCTATCGCGGATGTTGTGCCCGTTCTTCAAAAAGATCGAGGTATATTCGGGTATCAGCTTGCTTTGTTTTTCGATCATGGCCGCGTTGGCCGAAGCGGTTTGATTCACGTGGCCCAGTTCGTGCGACAGTTTCGTCGCGGCGAGGATGCGTCCGCTTATCAGATACGAGGTCGCGTCCGATGAGAGGGAGCTAAGCACCGGATAGTAGATCGGATTAGGATACCCTTCGTCTATCTGATGGCCCAGCGTGATCGTGGCCCCGACGAAATTGCCCTGCTCGTCCCATTGAAATCGGTCCGTCCCGGCTCCTTTGTCTTTTCCCCTGCTGACCCTGATGGTCAATACGAACGAAGGATTTGTCGCATATGCATCCCACTGCCTTCGGCCAAACTCTGTCGATAGCAGCTCGGCTTTCCATTTCTCGTAGCGATCTCTGTACTGACGCGGGACATCTTCGCGGATCCCGCCCTCGGTCGGTCTCGGCACGATCTCGACCTTTGGAAACCAGCTCTCTGATGGATAGGCGGCGATGGGGAAAATGAGAACGGCCGCAGCCGTCGACAAAAAAGCGAAGCGCTTGAGAAACATCCTCATCCAGCAAGACCTCCCGGTTCAATGATTCGAATTGTGTTCAAAGTCAGGAACGCGTCTAACTTACCCCAGATCGCGAACTATCGTCAACATTTTGTTCACACGCCGCGGTTTACAAACGCTTCGTTTGGAAGGATAGTAATTTGGAACGAAAGCTCTACCGCTCTCATCTAGGAACCCTATGAATATCAAGGTCGGCGATAGTTTTCACAAAGAGCGTCTCGTGACCGATGCCCTCGTGCGCGCCTTTGCCGAACTCTCCGGCGATCACAATCCGATCCATCTCGACGAGGACGTCGCCGGCAAGACGCGGTTCGGACGCCGGATAGCCCACGGCATGCTGAGCGGCGCCTTCATCTCGGCCGTGCTCGGTTACGAATTTGCCGAGCGCAAGATCGTCTATCTCTCACAGACGCTGAAATTCACCGCCCCGGTCTTCATCGGCGATACCGTAACGACCACCGCCACCATAAAACACATCCGCGAAGACAAGAATATCGTTACCCTCGATACCACCTGCACCAAACAGGACGGCACGACCGCCGTCCAAGGCGAAGCCGTCGTAATGATCCTAAGCTAACTCCTCCCTGTTCACTATTAACTATTCACTGTTCGCTGTTCACTGTTCGCTGTTCACTGTGCGGCCGTTCTTCCGTCCATTGTCGAGACATGCTAAGCCAAGCTATGCTTGTCCAGATTTCCCATGTCTTTGGTTAAATCAGCACAACGAGTCGCAGATCACGGAGAGGTTTTCACTCCGGCGTGGATGGTCGAGGCGATGCTTGATCTTGTGAAAGACGAGACCGAGCGGATCGATTCGCGTTTTCTGGAGCCGGCCTGCGGCAGCGGCAATTTTCTCGTCCAGATCTTAAAGCGAAAGATCTTGGCGGTTGACGTCAAGTATGGAAGGTCGGACTTTGAAAAACGGCACTATGCTCTGCTCGGGTTGATGTGCATTTACGGGATCGAACTTCTGCCCGACAATATCGCCGAGTGCCGGGCGAATCTGCTTGAAATATTTGCCGGTTACCTGAATATCGGCGAGACCGACGACCTTTATCGGGCGGCGTTTTATGTCCTCTCGCAAAATCTCGTTCATGGCGATGCTATGAAGATGTTGACAGACGAGGGTCAACCGTTGATGTTTGCCGAGTGGGGATACCTCGGCAAGGGCAAATTCCAGCGGCGCGACTTTCTTCTCGCAAGCCTAACGCAGTCGGCAAGGTTCAGTTCCGAAGGTTCACTTTGGGCGAACGTAGAGAAGCACGAGATATTCACGCCAACGAAAACGTATCCGCCGATGACCGTGAGCGAGTTGGCGGCTGACCGCGTAGCGGTCGAATGATTGTAGCCGTGGGTTTCAACCCACGGAACG
>JAJNPX010000110.1 GCA_021155145.1 Acidisarcina sp.
AGTGTTTTGGTGCCGCGGAGGACGAGAAACGAATCGAAAGGCGAAAGTATCGCACCTACACTATTCTGAACGAATTGTATCCACTCGGCATCTTTCTCATCATTTAGTGCCACAAATCCGCCAACGCTGTCCGAGTGACCATTCAGGTACTTTGTTGTCGAGTGGACCACAATGTCAACACCGTGTTCGATCGGCCGTTGAAAATACGGCGACATGAAAGTGTTGTCGCACACGACCTTGGCACCGCGTGAATGAGCGAGTTCTGAAACAGCCGCAAGATCCGTAACGGTCATCACCGGATTGGTCGGTGTTTCCACAAAGACCATTTTCGTATGAGGTTTAAATGAAGCTTCGAGCCCGGCTACATCTGATGTGTCCGCGAGGTCGAACTCCACTCCGTAATTACTAAGGATCTTGCTAAACAGACGAAAAGTGCCGCCGTATGTGTTGTCACCGAGTATTACGTGCTCCCCGCCTTTCACCAGCTTAAGTACGGCATCGATCGCAGACATTCCCGATGCAAAGGCGTATCCGAACTTTGCTCCCTCCAATGCGGCGATATTAGTTTCGAGTGCCGAACGCGTGGGATTCTGCGTACGGGCGTATTCGTAGCCTTTGTGCTTGCCAAGCGAGTCCTGTGCGTAAGTCGAGGTTTGATAGATCGGAACACTTACCGCCCCTGTCGCTGTGTCGGGCTCGTTTCCGGCGTGGATAGCAATTGTCGAAAAGCCCATATCAGGAGCAAAAAAGTAGAATCGGGAAAAGCTTTGTTGTCGTAAAATTGGGCGCGAGGGTGATTAAAACCGCCATTTTTACGAGCCTTTATGGTAACTTGCCGATTAAAAAAAAGCAAACAAGTCGAGGCACGAATTAAGTTGGCTTTCAGCGTGCAATTGAGAGGAATGGAGGCGACTTTAGGCTATCTGCCTCATATTGTGAGATCTCATTCTCAAACTGAAGGGTAAGGGCTATTTCGTCCATGCCATTGAGCAGGCAGTGCTTGTGAAATGGGTCGATCTCGAAATGAGCGGAACGGCCGGTCGAAACCGAGACCGTCTGTGATTCCAGGTCAACCGTGATCCGACGTGCGTCTGGATCTGCTGAGATCAGGTCAGCGACGAAGCCGTGGTCAAGAACGACGGGAAGCAGGCCGTTCTTGAGGCTGTTGCTGTAAAAGATCTCGGCGAAACTCGGTGCTATGACAGCTCGAAACCCATGATCGAGCAGGCTCCATGCGGCATGCTCGCGGGAGGAGCCGCATCCGAAATTCTCGCCGGCGACAAGTATAGAGGCACCATCCGACTCCGGGTGATTCAAAACAAAATCTGTCTTTTCTCCGCTCGATGTAAATCGCCAGTCATAGAACAGGAATTGGCCGTACCCGGTGCGTTCGATCCTCTTTAGAAATTGTTTAGGGATGATCTGGTCAGTATCGACGTTTGAAAGTCCGATCGCCACATATTTTCCCGTAACGGTCGTGAATGGTTCCATTTCAAATTACCTGAACGTCCAGTTTCTGACGTCGACAAAATGCCCGGCGATCGCCGCCGCGGCTGCCATTGGTGGACTAACGAGGTGCGTCCGGCCTCCCCGTCCCTGTCGTCCTTCAAAATTTCGATTACTTGTGGACGCGCATCGTTCTCCTTCCTCGAGCACATCGTCATTCATCGCAAGACACATGGAGCACCCGGCATCGCGCCATTCAAATCCAGCCTCGAGAAAGATCTGTGCGAGCCCCTCTTCTTCGGCTTGCTTTTTTATCATCATCGAGCCTGGAACGACCATGGCGTTGACGCGCTTGTCCTTTTTGTAGCCGCGGATGACTTTTGCCGCAGCCCTAAGGTCCTCGATCCGCGAATTTGTACAAGACCCGATGAAGACGCGATCGATCTGAATATCTTCAATAGGTCGATAGGGTTCGAGCTCCATATATTCCAGGGCGCGTTCGTACGATCGCCGCTTTGTTCCGTCAGATATCATTCCCGGGTCGGGGATGGCCTGATCCACGGAAACCGACATTTCGGGAGAGGTTCCCCAGGTAACGAATGGGGCGAGTTCGCTTGCATTGATCGATATTTTTGCGTCAAAAGACGCACCATTGTCAGTTGCTAATCCCCTCCAAAGCTCCAAGGCCCGCTCCCAATCTTCGCCCCGCGGCGCATAGGGCCGGCCCTCCAGATACCTAAATGTCGTGTCGTCGGGCGCTATGAGGCCCGCTCGGGCACCGCCCTCGATCGTCATGTTGCAAACGGTCATTCGGCCCTCCATCGAGAGAGAGCGGATCGCCGAACCGACAAATTCGATAACATATCCTGTGCCGCCTGCGGTACCTATCCGATTGATGATGGCAAGGATCAGATCTTTTGCCGTGACGCTGAACGGCAGCTCGCCCGATACCTCGACCATCATGTTCTTTGCCTTTGTCATCTGAAGGGTCTGCGTTGCCAAAACGTGCTCAACTTCGCTTGAGCCTATTCCGAAGGCAAGAGAGCCAAATGCTCCGTGGGTAGAGGTATGAGAATCGCCGCAAACGATGGTCATTCCGGGGCGGGTCAAGCCCTGCTCCGGCCCAAAAACATGGACTATCCCTTGCTCGATCCTTTCAAGGTCAAAGAGCCGAACCCCAAAGTCGCGGCAATTTCTTCGTAGCGTTTCGACCTGTTTTGCGGCGATCGCGTCAGCGAACGGGAGATCACGGTTCTTTGTGGGGATCGCATGATCCAACGTGGCAAAGGTTAGGTCCGGCCGCCTCACCGTTCGTCCGGCAAGCCTGAGGCCTTCGAAAGCCTGCGGCGAGGTCACCTCGTGGATAAGGTGGAGGTCAATATAGATCAGAGGTGGCTCAGACGCTGACTCTCGGACCAAATGCCTTTCCCAGATCTTGTCGTAAAGTGTACTCAAATTATTCCCTCAGACACCCCACGCGGCTGCCAGGAACTGTTCGTCCTCAACCGCGTATTCAGCTATAAGCATTCCCATTTCGGCCGTGGTCAAGACCTTTGTACCGACCGCCGAAATATCACGGGTGCGGTATCCCTCATCCAAGACTCGATCGATCGCCCGCTCGATCGCGACTGCCGATCCTTCATGCTTGGCGGTGTGGCGGAGCATCAATGCCACCGACGCGATCGCGCCGATCGGATTAGCGATGTCTGTCCCGGCAATGTCGGGTGCAGAACCATGCACAGGCTCGTAAAGATCGGTGCGTCCGCCAATGGTTGCCGATGGCAGCATACCGAGCGAACCTGTGAGAACCGCGGCCTCATCCGACAAAATGTCGCCAAATAAATTCTCTGTAAGAATGACATCGAATCTACGCGGATCGGTCACAAGGTGCATTGCGCACGCGTCAACGAATAGGTGATCGACCGCGACATTACGGTAGTCGTTCGACACCTCATCTACAACCTTTCGCCACAGTTGGGAGGTCTCGAGAACGTTCGCTTTGTCGACAGAAGTCAATTTGCCTCGACGGCTTTCTGCAGCTTCAAACGCCACGCGGGCGACGCGTTCGATCTCGTCCGCCGTGTAACGCATCGTGTTATAGGCCGACCGTCCACCATCCTGGAAACCTCTTGGCGAGCCAAAATATAGACCGCCGAGCAATTCTCTGACAATAAGCAGATCTGTTCCGTCAAAGATCTCTTTTCTAAGCGGTGATGAGCCGGCCAATGCTGGATATGAGCGTGAAGGGCGAAGATTCGCAAACCCGCCGAGTATCTGCCGCATCTGCAAAAGGCCCGCCTCAGGACGCCGTTCAGGTGATTCCCCGTCGAACGACGGGTCGCCGACCGCGCCGAGCAACACCGCATCCGCGCCTTCGAAGAAGGCAATGGTGGCGTCAGGGAGGGGTGAGCCCGTCTCGCGTATTGCAACGCCTCCTATCAAGGCCTCACACGTCTTAACCTTGATGTCGAACTTCGCCGAGACTGCGTCGAGCACTCGGATCGCCTCGCGACATACTTCGGGGCCGACGCCGTCACCATGCAAAACTGTTATTTGGAACTCTTGCATAAGATCCTAGGCGGCGATCGCAACCGGAGTTCGGCCCGGCAGAAGCGCGATAAGGTCCTGATCGTATATCTTTTTCTTTCGGTCGGCTAGTTCCGAAAATCTGGAATAAAGCTCGTTTATCTCCTCAGGATCGAACGAATAGCCTAGGCTCGCGAAACGCGAGACGAGGGCGTGGCGTCCCGAGTGTTTGCCGAGGACGATGTCGTTCGAAGGAACGCCGACCGATTCGGGGGTCATGATCTCGTAACAAAGCGGGTTACTAAGGACGCCGTGTTGATGTATGCCCGCCTCGTGTGCGAAGGCGTTTCGCCCGACGATAGCCTTATTTGGCTGAACCCCGAAACTTATCACCGAAGAGAGCATCTGACTCGTCTCGTATAGCTTTCTGCTATCTATATTGGTCGATATACCGATCTTGTCCGCGCGTACGGCCGCTGCCATCACCACTTCTTCAAGTGCGGCGTTGCCGGCACGCTCACCGATTCCGTTGACCGTGCACTCAACCTGCCTCGCCCCGGCTTCGATCGCCGCAAGGCTGTTGGCCACCGCGAGTCCCAGATCGTTGTGACAGTGTACACTTATCGTCAGACCGCGCTCTCCGACGACGCGCGACTTTATCGACCGGATAAGATCGGCAAACTCACTCGGAAGCGCGTAGCCGACGGTGTCCGGCACGTTGAGAACCGTCGCGCCAGAGTCGACAGCAGTTTGAAAAACTTCGCACAAAAAATCGACGTCGCTTCTTGTCGCATCCTCGGCTGAGAACTCGACCTCGTCCGCCAGGGAACTTGCGACCTTGACGGCCCTTCGCGTCATTTCGATCACGTCCTTCCTTGTCTTCTTGAGTTTGAATTCAAGATGAATGTCGGAGGTGGCAACGAACGTATGGATTCGCGATCGGGCCGCGGGCCGTAGCGCTTCGCCCGCCCGGATCACGTCATCCTCGGTCGTTCGGGCGAGCGCGGCAATCCGCGCCGTTTGACATTCGCGGGCAACGGCCCTTACAGAGCGAAAGTCACCCTCAGAGGCGATCGGAAATCCCGCCTCAATAACATCAACGCCGAGCAGTTCCAGTTGCCGTGCCATCCCGATCTTTTCAGTGAGAAACATTGAGCAGCCCGGTGATTGCTCGCCGTCCCTCAGCGTGGTGTCAAAGATCGCGACCTTTTCCGAATCCATATTTTGTCCCCCAAAATCGACGTTCCGTTCTTCTATTGAGCGATACTAAAAATGTCAATGCTAAAAGTCAAGCTTATGTAACTGAAGTATACATAAGATGTAATTATGATTGAATTAGAGAGGTTGATATCCGATGTCTGACCGCGACCGGTGATAATTTTCAGGTTTCCATTTATAATTGTTATATGGATATAAACCAGCTCGAGGTTCTCATTGCTGTAGCCAGGGAGAGAAGTTTCTCCAGAGCGGCAGAGGTTTTAGGAAGAACTCAGCCGGCCGTCAGCCAGGCTATTCGCCGGCTGGAACTCGAGATCGGTGAAAAACTCTTCGATCGGTCGTCGAAGGATGGGACATTGACCGCCTCAGGCGAGGTGCTCGTAGATTACGCCCGCCAGATGCTCAATCTGCGTCACGCCGCGAACACGGCTTTGAGAGAG
>JAJNPX010000234.1 GCA_021155145.1 Acidisarcina sp.
AACGAATCCGACTGCCGCTGGCTCATCTCGATCACACGGCTTCGGATCTCAGCCAGCAGCTCCGGGCCGGTCAAACCATCAGGCGAGACCATAGATCGCAAACCCAACTTTTCCTTTAGGGTCGATACGCGGATCATAAAGAACTCGTCGATATTTGACGAGAAGATGGCCATGAACTTCAGCCGTTCGAGCAATGGGAGTGTCTCGTCCAAACCCTCCTCAAGCACGCTCCTGAAGAATTCCAGGAGGCTGAGGTCACGATTTAGGAAGTTTGCGAGCGGACGATCTTCTTCGATACGATGCCGGACCGGAGACGCATTGATGACCGATAACTGATGCCTGGGTGTTGCCATATATTTTGTGGGGAGAGCACTTATTAGGTCCTCTCCAATATTAGGCAAATGATATGCCGTGGCCATAAATCTGCATCGAAGTTCTGAAAGTAAGGGGGTTGCGGTTTCGTGAGTGGCCCAGATGGTGAGTCGACGCGGTGTACGATGACGATACAGTCGAGGCGTGGCCGTATGCAGGTGCTCCGCGTGGCGAGAGTCCCTGTTAGCCATTCGGGCTACCGTTCCGACCGTCGCCTGGCTGACATTCTGTAGGCGTTCCTGTTTTTCTTTTTGATCTAATGGAGCAAAATGGTTTTCTAATAGTGAAAACCGGGTGTGGACCCTTTTGACGCTGAATTTACCAACCGTTATAGCCGCGGGTGCGATACCACAGTTTCTGACCGAGACCGTGGTACTGATCGTTGCCGGTGCGGTGATCGCGTATATCTGTTTCAGGCTTCGCCTCGTCCCGATCGTGGGGTTTCTCGTCGCCGGCGTTTTGATCGGTCCAAATGCTCTCGGGCTCGTGAGGGACCAGGCCCTTGTCGATGCGACCGCGGAGATCGGCGTGATCCTGTTGCTTTTCACGATCGGCATTGAGTTCAGTCTTGAGAAGCTTGCACGCATCCGGCGTCTGATCCTCGGCGGTGGAACGATGCAGGTTGGCCTCTCCATACTTCTGGTCGCGATCGTGCTGATCCCTTTCGGGGTGGATTGGAAGACCGGAATATTTACCGGAATGCTCGTCGCACTTAGTTCGACGGCGATCGTCCTGAAGCTTTTGGCGGATAAGGCGGAGACGAACTCCGAACACGGACAGGTCGGCCTCGGGTTGTTGATATTCCAGGATCTGGCGATCGTGGTCATGGTCCTGCTGGTACCCGTCCTGTCGGCACAGGGCGGCGGGGGTACCGGCGAGGTCTTGTTCGCTCTGGTAAAGGCCGCCGCGATCATAGCGATCGTAATCGTCGTGGCAAGGCGGATAATGCCGAAGATACTAGAGATGGTCGCCAAGACCTGTTCGCCTGAGCTATTCCTTCTTACGGTCATCGCCATCTGTTTCGGCACGGCGTATCTGACCAATCTGGCGGGTGTGAGCCTTTCGCTCGGCGCCTTTCTGGCGGGCCTGATGGTGAGCGAGAGCCGCTTTTCCCAGCACGCGTTGAGCGAGACACTACCGCTGCAGATACTGTTCTCGGCGACATTTTTCGTTTCGGTGGGCATGCTGCTTGATGTTGGCTTCCTCGTCCAAAATCTCCCGTTGGTGGTCGTGGCGATCGGCGCCGTACTCATAATAAAGATAGCGACGACATGGTTCTCCGTCCGCGTCCTGGGTTACGCGACGCCGGTCGCGGCGGCCTCCGCGCTAATGCTCGCCCAGATCGGCGAGTTCTCCTTCGTGCTCGAACGGGCCGGCC
Organism: Acidisarcina sp.; assembly: GCA_021155145.1. Classification (GTDB taxonomy): domain Bacteria; phylum Acidobacteriota; class Blastocatellia; order Pyrinomonadales; family Pyrinomonadaceae; genus OLB17. The sequence continues at coordinate 1,751 of JAJNPX010000234.1, forward strand.
GCGAAGTCGGCCTCTTTCCCGCCGGTGCGAGTACCGGAGGTTCTCAGACGTTCATCGCGGCGACGGTCGTGCTGATGGTCTTGACGCCGTTCCTGATGAACATCGGCAGCGGCCTTTCGGCCAAGATCATCCGCAGACGCGATGTTGCCGACGCTCCAACGGATGACGGGGGCGAGTCGCTCGGCGAGGCCCTCGATGTGGAGGACCACGTGATCGTCGCGGGTTACGGCGATGCGGCCCGGTGTCTAGTCCGCGTCCTTGCCGGTTCGGGCATTCCGTACCTGATCACGACCCTCAGCCCCGCTGGTGCCAACGAAGCCGAAGCCGACGGGCTGCCGGTCGTTCGCGGCGACGCGACCAGGCCATTTCTGCTCCGGCATGTCGGGATCGAGTCGGCGAAGATGATGGTCATCGCCGACGACAATCCGTCGATGGCCCACCGCATCACCTCCGTCGCCCGCCAGTTGAATCCGACGATGAGGATCGTCGTGCGGACGCGATACACCGAGGAGGTCCAGGAGCTTGCCTCGGCCGGTGCCGACACCGTGATCGCGGAGGAGCTGGAATCGATCGTCCAGCTTTTTGGCGAGGTTCTCCGCGATTATCAGATCCCGCCGGAGAAGATCGAGGCCTATGAGGAGATCGCCCGGAGCAACGGTTACGCCGAACTCCTTGCCGATGAGATCGGAATAGACAACTCCCTGTTCAAATGCGAGACCGGAACGGAGTGTTTCGATTCGCGTCTGGTCAAGGTGCGGCCGGGGTCCGCCATCGAGGGAGATACGGCCGGGGCCCTTCGGATGCTCAGCGACTTCGGGCTCGAGCTGAGGTCGCTGCACCGCAACGGCACGGCGATCGAGCCCGTTCCCCCCGACCTCGTTTTTGCCGCGGGCGACGAGCTGGAACTCTCCGGCCCGACCGAGGCTTTTGTGAGGAACGCCGCCATGTTCCGGCCGCCGAACACCGGGGACCCGGAGCGGCGGGAGACTGCCGGTCCCGAAAGGACATTGGCCGCTTTCGTTGACGAGACCGGCATCGACCTTGAGGCCCGCATCGACTACGTTCCCACGGTGGGTGCGGACGTCTGCTCGCATCTCGACCGCATACGGCCGGTGCTCCCGAGTGCCGCGGGCTGCGAGGAGTGCCTGCGGATCGGTGACGAATGGGTGCACCTTCGGTTATGCCTAACGTGCGGCCATGTCGGCTGCTGCGATACCTCAAAGAACAAACATGCGACCGCCCATTTTCATGAGACCGACCATCCGATAATGCGGTCGATCGAGAAGTTCGACGACTGGGCATGGTGCTTCGTCGATGAGGAATACATCTAAAAGGTATAAGCCGCAAATTTGGATGCGATTCGCGGCTCATTCCTTATTCCCCGGAGACCGCGGTCGCGATCGTCTCGCGGAGCTTCTTGGCAGAGCTTGTCACGGGTTCGAGCTCCACATCCTCGACGTTGCCGCGGACCTTCTTTCCGAAGACGGCGTTCCACGGTGGGATGACGATCGAGACGTTGCCGGTCGCTTTTGCCTGGCAGGCAAGCCGCATGAACGGTTTCGCGTCGTCCGTTTGGTTATAGCCGAAGACCCTCATCGCACGGCGTTCGCGCGGGCTCGGCTCTGAGAGCTTTTCCTGCCCGCCGACGACACCGACCCAGCAGGTCCCGCACGAGGCCGATGTACACTCGATCGGAACCGGCCCCTCCCAGCAGCGGGGATCGAGCGACTGCCAATCGCGCGAGCGTTCTTTCTGTGAGGCGGATGCGATCTCCTCTTCGTTGATGATCTTCAGATCACCGTCGTAGGCGAAGGCCTTGAAATCGACCGAGAATTGCTTATCTATCGTTTTCAGAAACCCGAACAGGCCCTGCGAATCATCCTTCGCACGCTCGGCCACGATCTGATCGGGCGACTTCGCCATTATTCCCTCCGGCTTTTGGGCGATGCCGGGTGCGGCCCTCAGATCGTCGAAGCCGGCCTGTACCAGCGTCATCAGGCCGACGGCAGAGATGGCGGTCGTGAGCTTTTCGTCGGCCTTTGCCGCCTTTGCGACCTCGGCGGCGACAGCTTTGATCTCGGAAGCGAGGCCCGTAAATTCCGCTTCGCCGGCCGCCCGGGCGATGACCGCCTGTCTCACCTGCGGCCAATATCGATGGCCGTAGAGAAAGCGGTGCGACGTGTCGATCTTATCGAGCAGTCCGAAATCGCCTTCGAGATTGACGCCCTTCATCGCCTGTTCCACGTCCTCGGCCGATTCGAGATAGCGGACGAGGTCGAGCGGGTAAAAGCGGAACCATATCTGGACGGCGTTGCGGTCGACCTCGTGTATGGCGGGCAGCAGCGATTCGACGGCGGCGAGCCATTCCGCCTCGGTATGTCTCTCAAGAGCTTTGATAAATGCGTTGTTCATAGTGCCAATTCCTTCCTCTAAGCAAACGAGTATTTAAGCAAAAAGCGTCCGATTGGGCAAAGATGGGCCCGCCGGCCCTCGGGGCGGGAAGCACGCGCGCGAGGCGGCCCCGGAAACCCTTTGTAAACCGCCCTGGAAACCAGGTTGGAAACCCGTCTGGAAACCGCTTTGGAAACCAGAATGTTTGTGCCCGTAACATATTGCGAATGTTGAGCATACGAGAAATTCGTCGCGGCGCGTGCGGTTCTCTTCCAAAAAAACGCTTGACGTTCGCCGCTGTAGCATCTATGATACGTTGTTGCATACAACACCCGTCGTGAGTATGCCAACAAACGTCGTATTTGTCAACGAAAAGCGACACGACACCGAGGCGGATATGAATGAGAGATCACCGACAAGCGGCACGGGAACGACCCTTAGAAAAGCCAACGACTGTTTCACGAAAAGGAAGCGATCCGAACCGCCGAGGCACCTCTTCGACGAATTTTGGCGGGAGGGGGAAGTGGCCCTGCTATTTGGCGAACCGGGCACGGGCAAGAGCATCCTCGCGATGCAGATCGCGGACGCGCTCGCCCGCGGCAGGCCGATCGGCGGTTTTCGTATGCCGGCCGGGCGGCGAAACGTGCTCTATGTCGATCTCGTCATGGAGGATGCACAATTTCGTGCACGCTACACCTCGGGCGAGGCGGGCGGAGCGGGGAAGCGGCGTTATCGCTTTGCGGAAAGCCTCTATCGCGGGGCGCCGCCCGCTGACACCGACCTCGTCGCCTGGATACGCGAAGTGGTCTCGGAGAACAACATCCGGATCGTCGTGATCGACGACCTCTCGGCCATAAAGCGTACGCACGACGGCACGCTGGAGACGCTCTGGCTGATGCGCGGGCTGCGCCGGCTGCGGAGCGAGCTGAACATCTCGGTGCTTGTATTGTCGGACGCGGCGGGCCCCGGGCAGCGGCGGTATGTGAGCGAGGCTGACCTCGGCCGCTCACGCATACTCTGTCGGGCGGCGGACAGCGTTTTCTGCCTTGGGCGGCACCGCAAGCGGGAGAGCGGCTCAGAGTACTTTCTGATCCAGACGAGTTCGCGTTCGCCGATATTCTGGACCGATGAAACGGCCCCGTACGCGACCATTGTGCGGGGCGATGACGGAATGCTGCGGTTGCATTTCGACGAGCGGTTCGCCGACGGGATGGACCCGGAACGGCGGCGTATGATCTGCCGTGTAAAGCGGATGCGCGACGAAGGCAGAACTTACCGGTCGATCGGCGACGAACTTGGCTTTTCGCACACGTGGGCGCGAAGGCTCAGCAAAAAATGGACGCCCGCGCTCGGCGAGCTTGAAGAAGTGGAAAGGGACAAGTTCGAAAACGAAGCTGACGACGGGCCCGAAGAGGACCGCTACGGGTTTTTGACGATCCGGGCGATCCTGCTGGCCGCGGCGTCGATGGCCCTGAACAGCGGCCCGCTTACCACCCGCCGCCGCCGATCTACGGCCCGAACCGCGTCGCCATCCGCGACCTCGACCGGGCATGGGACGCCCTCGGCAAAGAGATCTTTATCGAACGCCGCGGCCCGCGCGGGCCATCCGTCTGGTATATGTTCGACCGGTCGGGAAACGCCATGCGAAAACGCCGTACCCTCTTTGGCGTCAGGCACGAGAACCTGGGGAGAATGAGGGTCATATGATTCCGCCCCGAGATTTGCATCGGCCACGGGCATCGCCGTTGAAACGTACCGCAGGGACGACCCATAATAGCCCACCCGTTTACGGGTGGGGATGCGTCGAATACGTAAGAAGTCCCGTCAGGGACGGCTGAGATCCGACGATCAATCGAACACGTGGTTCAGTTC
>JAJNPX010000238.1 GCA_021155145.1 Acidisarcina sp.
AAGGTCTACCGCCTCATAAAGGCTGGTCCCGGTCGATATCTGTGTCTTCCGGATCGCCGAGTAGATGATCTTGCGATCAGCCGTCGGGTCACAGAGAATGTGGACCTCCTCGTCAAACGCTATGACAGTCACCCGGTCACCCGGCCTTAGCTGATCGATGAATTCGATAGCTGCGTTCTGGATCTCCGCCGCCTTGAACTTGGCCGAATAGCTCATGTCCAGGACCAATGCTACCGTAAATGGCTGCGAATCATTAGAAAAAAGGGCGATCTCCTGCTCTGAATTATCCTCAAATACTTTGAAATTCTCTTTCGTGAGGCCGGGGATAAAGCGTCCCCTTCGGTCCATCACACGAACCGGAATGGTCACGAGCTTTGTATCGACCACGATCTCCGGGCCGTCCATCGGCGAACCGTCGTCAGGGTCGCCGGCGTCGGGCGTCGCCGTCGGTGTGGGTTTGGCGGTCGCCGGGCGCTTATTCGCCTTTCCGGAGCTTACAGGGGTTCCGCCGCTGCCCGATTGTCCAAGCGCCGAAAGCCCCGCGAACAGGGCCAAACTCAGCAAAAGAAGGAGTCGTCGTATGAGCATACGGTAAACCGGTACCAAGAACAGATTCTACGATGCTTTGGGGATTACTAAAAGATGCATTTAGGGCAAAACAAAAGGCCCGTCCCGATCTGGGCGAGCCTTTTACTGATCTATCCCGATCTATCTGTCTCAATTTCCTGCAAACCGCCGGTCAGTGGACCCCACGATGTAGCTCGACTTTGCTCTAACGACAAGATTTGGCCGCATTACCCTCACCTTTATCTGGCGTCGTTCGCCCTTTTGCCCGATGGTCTCAGGATAGTAACCGACCGAATACTGGCGGCGAAGCTCCTCGGCAATGCCGGCAAATGCACTGTCCAGATCGACCATCGAATCCGCCTCGAATTTTCGACCGCCGCTCTTAAGGGCAAGTTCGTCAAGATATCGCCGGCCGGTCTCGTATTCATTTGAGCTATTTCCTGCACCGCCACGCGTGGTGACCGTCGGCAGTTGACCGCCGAGGATGATCCCGATCACACCGGCCCAACCGGTGTTTCCGCCCCTGCGGCCGCGCGGGTTTCCCCATCCACCGCCTCCAAAACCGTCTCGCTGAGTGTTGTAACGGATCGGATAGATCAGGGCCTCTGTCTCTTCCACATCGGAGATCGTGCTCTGGTAGTTGGCACGACGGGACGTGGTATCGACCCCGTCCGTGAAGAGCACTACGGCCTTGCGGCCCTCGATCCGCGCAAGCTGGCGGTTCAGGGCATTATCGACCGCCTCATAGAGACTGGTCCCGTCACCGAACTCGGCCATTCGGATCGCATTGCGAAGTTGGGCCCGGTTGCTGGTCGGCTGGCTCAGAACCCGTACCGTATCGTCAAAAGCGATCACCATCACGCGGTCATTTGGCCTTAGCTGGTCGACAAATGTGATCGCAGCATTCTGGATCTCGTCGATGCGAAATTGCGTCGATGGGCTGACGTCGATCATCAGCACGACCGTGAATGGCTGTTCCACGGATTGAAAATACTCGATCTTTTGCCTGGCTCCATTCTCGTAGATCTCAAAATCCCGCTGCGATAGGCCCGATACGAACCGGCCGTCACGGTCGAGCACCGAGACAGGCATCGTGACGAGATTGGTCTCGACCCTGATCTCCTCGTCGCTGTCGCCGATCACCGCTTCGTTCCCGCTGTTGACCGGAGACGGAGGCGTAGGCGAAGGCCGTCCTCCATTTGGTGCAGAAAATACCGGCGGCCTTTGAGTGCCGTTCGGACGCACGGTGTCATTTTGAATTGTCGGTGCTTTTGGGGTCGGCGTGGTCGCAACGCGGGCACGCGTGGATCGATCGCCCTGAGCGATCACAAAAGCCGCAGCAAACCCCAAAACAACGATCGAAAAGGCGAATCGCTTCATCGGTGGTAGTCTCCGTTCGGTACTTTGGGGAAAGCTCGAACTATGATTATAAACCCATTTGATTGGATGCCCTCTATTTTTTTCTCAATTCCAGTTGCTCGATGGCGAGGTCGTGGAAACGGCGGCGGACGGAGTTGATATTCACGAACGGCGGCGGGTGGTTGTGAGTTCGATTCGTCAAAAGGATAAAGATGCGATCCTTGACCGGATCGATCCAGAGCGATGTTCCGGTGAAACCGTTGTGCCCGAAGCTTTCCGGCGACATCGACGTCCCCGCTGTCGAGCCTTCGGTCGAAGCAAGCTGAAAGGCGAACGACCGGACTTCGTTCATCCCTTTGGTAAAGTTCGTGCGGAAGAGTTCGCACGTCTCGGGTTTCAAAAACGTCGTGTACTGCGGCAGAAACTGAAGGGCGATCTTCAAGACCTCCTCAGCCGTGGAGAAAAGACCCGCGTGCCCAGCGACCCCGCCCATAAAGTATGCGTTGCCGTCGTGTACCTCACCCCAGATCTGACGAGTGCGGAGTGCGGAATGCGGAATGCGGAGTTCGGGGAACTTCTCGATGCAGGTTTGGCGTTCGTATTCGTTTCCGTGTTCGCTGGCAGCGATCAATCGCCGGCCGAATCCCTTCTTCAGGGGTTCGAATGCCGTCCGCGAGAGTCCCAATTCCTTGATCACGCCAAGAGCGAATTCGGAGTCCGGCCGCCCTGACTCGAGCACGATCGACATGGCGATGAAGTTAAGATCGCTGTACTCAACCCGCATCCCGCGACCGGACACCTCCTGATCATTGATGACGGCCCCAAGAGATCTAGGGGTAGAACTGTCCGTGAGGAGATAGAAAGGCAGCCAGGCTGGAAGCCCGGACGTGTGGGTCGCGAGTTCGAGCAGCGTAAGCCGCGAGACGTCTTCGTTATCGAAAACGACATGCTCGCCGCCGATCTGCGAGTCAAGCATGAGATCTCCATCTTCAACCTGCTGAGCTGCCAGAAAGCCCGTAACCAACGGCTTCGTCAAACTTGCCAGATCGTAGATCGTATCAAGCTTTGCAGGGATCACTGCCGGCGTGACGACAGCGTTTCCCAGCGCGTCGTGAAAGACGATCTCGCCTTTCTCCGCGACCAGATACACCGCCGATGGGAAATCGTTGGCGGCGATGCGTTCGGAAAGGAATGCTGAGATCTTTTCGTTCATATTGCCCGTAGTATGTTACCTGAGTGTTGCACAGTTGACACGAACGCTCGATAGAAATAGACTCTGCAATCGAACTAATTCACTTGGAGGTTTCGTTTTATGAGCAAAGTAGAGTCTGCGGACTTGATCCTGAAGTTATACGATCTGCGCCGCGAGGCGACGATGCGCAAGGCCCGCGATTGGTTTTTCACTTTCAATCCAACTAGTGCCCAGGACGTCATGAGTACGATGATGAACCCTGAGGTCGGCCCGTATCTGCGCATGGTTACGTCTTATTGGGACATGGCGGCGTCATTCGTCAATCACGGTGCGATCGACGCCGAAATGTTCAACGACACTGTCGGTGAACATATGATGGTCTTCGCGAAGATCGAACCCTTCCTGGCTGAACTCCGAGAGATGTGGCAAGAGCCGAAAGCCTTCTATCATCTCGAAAAGGTAATTCTCGACCGCGAGAACGGAGCCGAGAAACTGAAGAAGACCCAGGAGTGGTTGAAGACCATTCAAGAGCAAATGGCTGGAGCACAGGCCAGCGAAGCGGTCGCCTAGCGTAGCCCATTTTATCTGTGAAGCCGGCGTTGACTGCCGGCTTTTTTCTTTCTAATGTTACAAGTTTCAAAAGAGCCAGAAGACTGGAAGCTCTTGACTGAAACGGGTCCTAAACCCCGATCTTTCGGACATGCTCGTCAATTCGTTCGAGTACGCCCACCGCCAGGGCCAATGCCCGTCGGCCGTCTTCGCCGGTTACTGGCGGCTGCGAGTCGCTCTCGATCGCATCCAAGAACGCGGTGATCTCTGCCCGCAACGGTTCGACGTCGTTTATCTCGAGCCGATTGATCGAAATGCCTAGCAGCGGATGAGCGGCCTCCGCATTCAGCGATGTCAGCGATGCAAATTTCGTCGCGTAATCAAGCACGACGTAAGCATTCCGCTGATAAAATCGCGTTTTGCGTATCTTTTCGGTGCCGATCCGCGATGCTGTTATGTTCGCGACCGCTCCGTTCTCGAATTCGATCCGGGCATTCGCGGCATCGACCTTGTCCGAGATCACCGGAATTCCAACAGCACGGATCTCGCTTACCTGCACATCCTCGCCGACCAGCCATTGAACCGCGTCGAGGTCATGGATCATCACGTCGAGGACGACATCCACATCGAGCGAGCGGTTTGGGAACGGCGAAACGCGATGTATCTCAAAGTAGAGCGGCCCTGTAACGTGCGGCCGGAGCGCGACCATGGCGGGATTAAAACGTTCGAGCTGGCCGACCATCAGCTTTGCCCCTGAGGCATCGGCGGCGGCTATCATCTTATCCGCCTCATTTAGCGATATGGCTATAGGCTTTTCGACAAGTACGTGCACACCTTTACCAAGGAATGCACAGGCGATCTCACAGTGAGTTTCGGTTGGCGTAGCGATCGAGACAACATCGACCTTATCCAAGAGGTCATGCCAGTCAACGAACGACGCCGATCCATGCTCCGATCCGATCCGTGTCGCCGTCTCTGCATTCGTGTCACAGACGCCCACAAATTCGACGCGGCCCTCACGAGCAAGTTCAGCGTAGTTTCGAGCATGGTGCCGGCCGAGACTGCCGACACCGACCGCA
>JAJNPX010000261.1 GCA_021155145.1 Acidisarcina sp.
CGGCGGTCAATGTTGCGATGCTCGGCGGAGTACCCCTTCTGATCGGATGCGTGGGTGACGACGAGGCCGGCCGCCTCTTGCGGCAGAGCCTGTCTGCTTTCTCGGTCGGAGTGGCGCACATCGAGACATTGCCCTCCGCGCAAACGACGAGAAAGGTCCGCGTTCTTGCGGGCCAGCATTATGCACCGCGCCAGCAGGTTATCAGGATCGATTACGAAAGCCATGTCCAGCAGCCGGAAGAGCTGGAACGCGCGCTTTCCGCTCATATTGACGATGCCTGCGGCACGGCCGACGCGATCGTCGTCTCGGATTACGGGTACGGCGTCGTGACCGCAGCCACATTCGAGCGTGCCCGGAAAGCTGCGGCCGAGGTGGGCGTCCCGCTCATACTTGATTCGCGTTTCCGGCTTGGCGAATTTCACGGAGCGACCAGTGCGACCCCTAACCAGGAAGAGGTAGAGCAGCTTCTCGGGCCCGATTTTACGGACGCGGACTGCCTTCGATTGCTCGACAGGCTCGGCCTTGAGACGCTTTTGGTGACGCGGGGAAATGCAGGAATGACGGTGGTTTCACGCGGCTCGGTTCCCCTCCACATTGATGCCGTCGGGTCGAGGTCGCCCGTCGATGTGACCGGAGCCGGCGATACTGTGATAGCCGCGTACTCCCTTTCGCTTGCCGCCGGTTTTGACCATTTTACGGCCGCCGAGATCGCTAACCACGCCGGCAGTATAGTCGTTATGAAAAAAGGAACGGCCGCGGCGAGTATTGATGAGTTGGCAGATTCCTTTCGCGAAACGAACCGTTTGCTCGGCGACACCGCCGCTCCTGCCAGATAATGAAGTCATCAGCCGCACCGATCCTGAACCGCGCCGAACTGTTGAGTGCCATCGAGCGATCGAGGTCGGCCGGCCTGACCATCGCACTCGCCAACGGGTGTTTCGACCTCTTCCACGTCGGCCATCTCCGCTACTTGATCGGCGCCGCTCAGTTTGCGGATGTACTCGTGGTCGCGGTAAATTCCGACGCTCAGGCTCGTAAACTAAAAGGCGAAGGGCGGCCCTATATCAACGAAGCCGAGCGGGCCGAGATAGTCGCGTCGGTTCGGGTGGTCGATCTGGTGACTGTTTTTGACGAGGCCACCGTCGAAGAGATCCTGCTCGCGGTCAAGCCCGAATTTCACGTAAAAGGCACGGATTACACGGTCGACACGGTCCCAGAACGAGAAGTCGTGCTCTCCTACGGCGGACGGGTCGCGATCGCGGGAGACCCGAAAGACCATTCGTCGACCGAGCTGATCGAAAGGATCGCCGAAAGATAATGTGGGAAGCGAAGAACAGCCGCGATCTTATGATCGAGGTCTGGGAAAAGCTTGATTGTGAGAACGTAGGTGCGGCCGAGATCGAGGCGATCGAGGCGGCCGTCCACGGTGTCTATGGCCCGTCGGCGGTCGAATCCCCGATGAGGATAGCCCGTCTGCTCGCCGATGAAGGAGCCGAGCTTCGCCACTCCGAGATCATGGAGCTTTTTGTCCGCCGGTTTGAAAGCAGGCCATATACCGCCGAATTCCGCAATATTCTTAAGCTCACTTCGCTGCGAAGTACGTTGACCTCTATTCGCCGCCTGGAGAACCTCCGGAGAAAATTTGCCGCCGAGGGTGACAAAGAAGGGCTCAGACTTATCCGCGAACGGGTCATCGCCGCAAAGAAAGGCCTCACCGCGACGCCGTTGGAGCGGGAGATAGCCGAATGGCTGGCCGTCTGGCTCCAGACCCCGGAAGCCTTTGAGACCTGGGTGTCGTTGCGGCAGCGATCGGCCGATTTTCAAGAAAGATTTTCAGAGATATGACGGTAAGACGTTTTTACGCACCACCGGAACAATTCAATGGATCGTCCGTCAGCCTCGACGCTGACGAGGCTCGGCATCTTCGCGATGTGCTCAGGCTCAAGGTCGGCGACACCGTGAGTATTTTCAATGGCGTCGGCAATGAATTTTCCTGCCGTATCGAGGCGATCGAAAAGCGGGAAGCTCGGCTAACCATTCTCAACGAGATCACGCCTGCGTCGCCCGAATCGCCGCTCGACCTTACGATCGCGGCCGTCCTGCTCAAAGGGGATAAGCTCGACCTGGTCGTCCAAAAAGCGGTCGAACTCGGCGTGAACCGGTTTCTCCCCATGACCTCGGCCCGCTGCGATGTGAAAGCCGCCGATCCTTCAAAGCGAGCCGCTCGCTGGCGGCGTATCGCGATGGAAGCTACAAAACAATGCGGCCGTGCCCGCTTGATGGAGATCGGGGACGTAATTGATTTTCGGGAGCTTGTCGATCGATCAGAGGGCTTTGACGGCGTCCGGATCCATTTCTCCGAACGCGACGGAAGTGGTTTCGGCACCGTTGAAGGAGCGGCAAGGATCCTTGCCTTTATCGGGCCCGAAGGCGGCTGGGACGATGCGGAATTGGAAAAAGCGAAAACCGCCGGGATCCTCTCGATCACGTTCGGCGGCCGCGTTATGAAAGCAGATACTGCAGCGGTCTCGATCGCCTCGATCCTGCAGCATCGTTTTGGCGATATGAATTAATTCGACTCGGCCGGGGCCGGGCGAGGCCGGACATATGCGTCACCACGCTGTTTTAGCTTCGCCTTTGTGCCTAACGAGAAGATCACCGAATCGAGCATCTCTTTACTTTCCAGCTTGAAGCTGGTCGTCC
>JAJNPX010000296.1 GCA_021155145.1 Acidisarcina sp.
TACCTTAATATCAACGCGGAAAATGCCTACGTGTTAGCGATCGATATCGGCGTCCGAGATACGGCATTTGCGATCAGTGATTTCAACGGTCGGATCCTAAAGCAAAGGAACATGATCACGGAGGGCGATCCGCTTGATTTCGTAGATCGGCTAGCAGAGCACATCGGGAAACTCGTAAAGGCCGAGTATTCGCGAGTCAGCTTTGCAGGTGTCGGTGTAAGCGTGCCGGGGCTCATTAGGCGTGAAACGGGCGAGGTGGCGGTCTCTCCAAATCTCGGATGGAACAACCTGCCTTTGCGATCGTTGCTGGAAGAACGGCTCAAACTTCCTGTGTACGTCGAGAACGATGCCAATTCCGCTGCATTCTCTGAGCTATGGTATGGGCCGCTCGATGAGATCAAGGTAAAGACGCTCCTCTACATCCTCGTCGTGGACGGGCTTGGCTGCGGGTTGATCATCAACGGCGAGTTGCACGTAGGTTCAAAGGTTGGCATGGGCGGCTTTGGCCATATGTGCATTGAGCCGAACGGCGAGGTTTGCTCATGCGGACGAAAGGGATGCTGGGAGACGCTGGCGTCGGAGAGCGCGACGATCGCCCGGTATCATCGTCTAATGAGCAACAAGAACGGTTCCATCACGACGTCGATCACGGACATCATAGCCCAAGCCAATCGGGGCGACGAAAAGGCCGTTGCGGCCCTGACCGGAACCGCTGAATATCTCGGCGAAGGAATCGCCAGCTTGGCACACGGATTAAGCCCGGAGACGGTCGTGATCGGCGGCGAGATCGCTGCGGCCTGGCCGATGATTGGGCCGATCATTAAAGGCAGGGTCAAGAGCCGTTATATAATTCCAGAACTCGCAAAGATCGAGATCCGTCCGGCAAGCGTCCAACGCCCAAGCCTATTCGGAGCCATCCCGGTCGCACTTCAAAACTACTTCTAACAGCAATCGTAGAAATAATTGGTGATACCAATTTTCTTTCGGTGGAGTATTGACACTCCACTGCCAATGATGCTACAAATCACTTAATCCGGGCTCAAGAAAAAGTCTAATTCTCACTATCTGTGCCGGACTACCACACTTTACGTTAAATTCGAGTGGCTTTTGGAATGCCGGGATGGCAGCAATTCCCAGTCGCTGCAACTTACGCCATAGCAAATAAAAAGTTCGGAGACCCATGCAGCTTTCCGCGATCGACCAAATAATTGTCGTTCTATACCTCGCCACTATCATGGCGATCGGCTTTGCGATGAAGCGCAGGGCGGCCAAAGGGATGTCATCGTATTTCCTCGGCGGTCGGCAATTACCATGGTGGGCTCTGGCGATGTCCGGATCGTCGAGCTATTTCGACATCACGGGTACGATGTGGATAGTCTCCACTTTTATCGCTCTCGGGCTGAAGGGAATGTGGGTCCACATGCTTTGGGGCTTTCCGATCACCGCTTTCTACCTAGCCTACATGGGTAAATGGATTCGCCGATCTGACGCTATGACCGGCGCCGAGTGGATGAAGACGCGATTCGGCAACGGCAGGTCCGGCGACATCGCGAGATTCTCATACACGCTTTTTGCGATCCTCACCATAACTGCCTTGCTCGGATACGGCGCGATCGGGATGGGCAAATTCGGTGCGATCTTTCTTCATTTCGAGCCGTGGGTCTTCGATTTGGGGAATTCGACGATCACATTCACCTCTGCTAATATCTGTGCCTTTCTGATTCTAGGCATCACGGGAGCTTACGTCGTACTTGGTGGTTTTCATGGCATCGTCCGGGTCGAGATCATTCAGACGATCGTGCTTAGTGCCGGGGCAATAATCTTCGCCTTCCTTGGTTTCAGCCACTTCAATGGGGCCGAATTCGCGTCGCGAATCCCGGCTGGTTGGGGCGGCATAATGCCCTCGTGGCGGCCCGAGTCCTTTCAAGGACTCGTTTCCGGAGGTACTGATTACTCGCTCTTTGGTGCCCTTGTAGCTGTTTGGGTGGCAAAGGGGCTCTTGCTGTGCCTGAGTGGACCGGAACAGCTTTACGATTTTCAGCGCTTTCTCGCGGCGAAGGACGAGCGTGACGCTTCGAAACTAGGAGCACTGTGGGGTTTGATCCACACCGTGCGTTGGCCATTCGCAATGGCTATCGCTGTTATGGCGATCATGGGTATCGGAAATGCAGCCCTCGATGAGCAGCTCCGGTCGGATCCGGAAGCGGCCCTTCCACTGATCATCGGTTCGATGCTGCCGGTCGGGCTCGTTGGATTTATGCTGGCGGCTTTGTTGTCAGGCTTTCTGGCTACATTCAGTTCGACCGTCAACGGAGGTGCTGCGTATCTCGTTAAGGACATATACCAACGATATCTCAATCCTGAGGCGGACAATAAGAAGCTCGTCCGGGTGAGCTATCTCTCGTCGGCACTGCTTATTTTGACAGGCCTGATCATTTCCTTGTTCGGGACGTCGATCAATACGGCTTTTCTGTGGATCTTCGGCACGCTGGCGGCCGGCATTCTGCCGCCGAACGTTCTCCGGTGGTATTGGTGGCGGCTGAACGGACAAGGTTATGCCGCGGGCGTTTTCGGTGGAATGGCCTTGTCGCTCGGACAGGTATTCTTTGACCAGTTCATATTCGCCCAGCCGCTCCCGCTGTACGTCGGCTTTCCCGTTATCGCGATCGCTTCAACGATCCTGACCGTTACCGTTTCGATGTTAACCAAACCTACGGACCAGGAGACGCTCACGAATTTTTATCGAAAGGTGCAGCCGGCCGGATTTTGGCGCCCCGTACGGACGGCGATACTCGAGGCGGAGCCTGGGTTCAAGAAAGAGCTTTCGTTTTCCGTTGAGTTTTTTAACACGCTTGTGGCAATGGCCGGGATCACGGCCCTATACGTTTCGATGCTCTACCTTGTGCTGCATCGGCTGAGTATCGGATTCGGGCTTCTCGGGATTACGCTTTTATCGGGGATCATCCTTTATTTTTCATGGTATAAGACGCTCCCGCCGGCGTCAGAACCGCCATCGGAAGACTTGGAAAATCTGGAAGAAAGGCTAGATGGACTAGAGATCGCCGAGGAGGCCGCATGAGGTTTGACCATAAGTCGATCGTGGTGACCGGCGGTGCGCTTGGCATAGGGAAGGCGGCCTGCGAGATATTTGCCGAACGAGGAGCCTCCCTGGCCATTCTGGATTGGGACGAAAAGGCAGGTGAGGATACTCGTAGATCGATCGAAGCGAACGGCGGTAAGGCGATGTTTCAAAAGGTCAATGTTGCGGAATTCGGCGCCGTTGAGGCGGCCATAGGTGCGGCGGCCGAGGCCTTCGGTTCGATAGATTCCCTGGTCGTAAGTGCGGGTATTCAGCGATATGGCACCGCAGTGACCACCGACGAAGGCCAATGGGACGAAGTAATGAGCGTGAACCTGAAAGGAGCGTGGAACGCCGCTCGAGCTTCGATCCCGTATATAAGAAAACAGGGCGGGACGATCGTGAACGTGTCGAGCGTTCAGGCACTAGCAAGCCAGCAAAACGTCCTCGCCTACACGACGAGCAAGCATGGGTTGATCGGGTTGACACGGTCTATGGCGATGGATTTTGCGAAAGAGGGAATTCGCGTGAACGCCGTGTGTCCCGGGACGGTCGACACGCCGATGCTCCAGTGGGCCGCTTCGCTTGATCCTGATCCCGATTCGGTTTACGAGGCGTGTAACGCAATGCACCCGATCGGGCGTATAGCGCAGCCCCGCGAAATTGCTGAGGTGATAGCCTTTCTCGCCCACGATAGTTCATCGTTCGTGACGGGGGCGGTTTGGACCGTTGACGGAGGATTGCTGACCCAGATCGGGGGCGTTCCAAAGACCGATCAATGATTTAGCCGCACCGCAAGAAAGAACAAGATCTGGAGGAACTATGAGTAACGCAGCCGCAGAAGAAAGCCAACCGCAGATAGCCCATTACGACCCACCACCGGGACTGGACGCGGCGATACAAGCAGTGCCGTTGGCCGCTGCTCCAAATATTCCGACGAAGGTCGGCTATTTGACGAATTACAGTTTTCATATCTGGTATCAGATCGTGATCGAGGTCATGAAGCGCCGGTGCAGGCAATACGGAATCGAAATGGAGGTCGTCGACGCTGGCCTCTCGGTCGAGAATCAGATCGAGCAGGCCCGCGAGATGGTCAACAGGGTCGATGCCATCGTGCTGACGCCGGCGAACACATCAGGCCTTGAAGAGGTTCTGAAGATAGCGGCAGACGCCGAGATTCCAGTCGTGGTCGAAGCTAATCCGGTCGAGGGAATGGCAACGATGGTCGCGATCTGTGATTACGATGCCGGCTTCGACCTCGGCGTGTGGGTCGGAACCAACGTAAAGAAAGGGGACCGTTCGCCGCTACGAATACTCGATGTAGGTTTGCCGTGGCTGCGGCCGTGCCTGCTCCGAAGTGAAGGATTCGTTGATGGCGTAAGGAGTATTCAGCCGACCGCGATCGTCACCGCATCGATCAATGGCGAGGCAACGCCGTCGATCGCCCAGAAGATCGCCACCGATACGCTCTGTGAAAAGGGTGATGTTGACGTGATCTTTGCGATGGATGATGAAACCGCTCAAGGAGCGTACAAGGGCTACCTTGACGCCGGATTTGACCCTGACACCGTTACCGTGGCCGGATTCGGCCTCTCGGGTGAGCACGAGAAAGAATGGATGATGCGCCGCGAAGCTCTCAAGGTAAGCCAGGCGATGT
>JAJNPX010000302.1 GCA_021155145.1 Acidisarcina sp.
AAACTCCACTTAGCCGATTTCAAATGCCCCAAGACCATCCACTTCGTCGCCGACATCCCCAAAGGCCCTACCGGAAAGCTCTTGAAACGAGAGCTTTCAAAACGGGTAAAGCGGGACGCCGGTTAAGGCAGATCGGTTTTACGCGAGATAAGAACTTTGTCAACCCGGCGTCCGTCCATATCCATGACCTCGAAAGTCCAGCCTTCCCACTCAAATTTGCTGCCCTCAACCGGCACGCGTTCAAGCCGGGTTAGAACGAACCCGCCGAGGGTCTGATATGCGTCACGTTCATCTTCGGGAAGATCGCTGTTGCCTAGAATATCTTTCAGATCTGGAATGGAGAGATGCCCATCAACAAGCATGGAGCCATCGTCACGTACCACGACACTTAGATCGACTACACCCCCGACCGGCAGGTCGCCGACGATAGCCTCAAGTATGTCGTTCATCGTCACGAGTCCGACGATCGTGCCGAATTCGTCGACGACCAGGGCGACGTGATTGCTGGAATTCTTGAAGATCTCAAGTAGCTCGAGAGCGGTCGCGGACTCTGGAACGAAGACCGGTTGCTTCACGAGCTGTTCCAGATCGAGATCACCGCCGGCGAGGACGTGCCCCAGGAGTTCCCGTGCCTTCACGATCCCAACTACCTCGTCAAGCTGTCCGCGACAGACCGGAAGCCGCGAATACCGCGACTCGATAAGCTTCTTCCGGTTTTCGTCAACGGTGTCATCGAGATCGAGCCAGGTAATTTTCACACGAGGTGTCATGAGCGCGGTAATTCGCTGGTCGTTCAGCTTTATCACGCTTTCGATCAATTCTTGTTCGGCCGCCTCTAGAACGCCGGTCTGAGCTCCGTGTGCGATATGCGCCTTGATCTCTTCTTCGGTGATCGCCGCGTCTTCGCTCGGGCGTATCCGCAGCACTTTCAAAATCATACGCGTAGATAGACTAAGAAGCGAAACCGCCGGTGCTGTCAGCTTTGAGACAAGATGCATCGGACGGGAAAAAATCGTGGCAATGGTCTCGGGACGGTTGAGCGCGATGTTTTTCGGTACCAGCTCGCCTATGACAAGGGAAAAGTAAGTGATCAAGACGATGACGACGCCAAAGCCTATCGAATCCGCGTATGGCTCAAGAGTTGGTACCACTGCAACTAGTCCGGCGAATTCGTCGGAGAGTAACGCCCCTCCGAACGCTCCCGACAGGATACCGACAAGCGTGATCCCGATCTGCACGGTCGAAAGAAATCGATCCGGGTTTTGCTGTAGCTCCACCGCTTTTGCTGCACCCGCGCTTCCGCCGACCGCCGCTCGGGCAAGGCGTACTCGACGAGCCGAGACCACAGCGATCTCGGTCATCGAAAAGATGCCGTTTACCAAAATGAGGGATCCGATAAAGATGAGCTCGAAGATTATCGCGTCCATATGGGTTATTCTGCCACGAAACCGTATCGGGTGGATGGAGTGGGAACAAAATGTGAGTCGCCTGGGCAGGACCACATTTTGAGGAGGCATTTGCAAGGTTGTAAACTTACGCTTCCTTATGGCACATCGAAAACTCGGATTTGCGGTGGTTGGGCTGGGCGGTGCGGTCGGAACGACTATGGCTGCGGGTATTGAGCTATTAAAGCAAAGTGCGGTCGGAACCGAAGGACTGCCACTCGCTGATCTAAAGGTAGATGGCCTCGCCGATTACACCGATATCGTATTCGCCGGCTGGGATCTGTTCCCGGATCACCTTGCAAAGGCCGCCGAAGAACACGATGTGCTGACCCACAAACAGTTCGTCGCCGCTGAAGAGGCGTTGAGGCAGATTAAACCGTGGCCGGCTGTTGGTGACGAGCGGTTTCTATCGCTGATCGATGGAGAAAACAAGATCGGCAGGAAAGGCCATCGGGCAACGATCGAAAGACTTCGGTCCGACCTGTCAGAATTCAAGGGCCGCTGCGACTCTGCCGTTGTAATTAATCTAGCCTCGACCGAAAAACTTGTCGCCGAAGGAAACGAGATATTCAACTCGATCGCTGACTTCGAGGCCGCACTAGATGAAAATTCACCTCATATCTCGCCGGCGATGCTCTATGCCTACGCAGCAATCGCCGAAGGCGTGCCTTACGGAAACTTCACGCCCTCGCTCGCGGCCGACATACCGGCCTTGATCGAGTTTGCCGAAACGCAAAAAGTTCCGCTTGCCGGGAAGGACGGCAAGACCGGACAGACATTTATCAAGACCGTGCTCGCACCGGCATTGAAGGCCCGAGCACTGCACGTGGATGGCTGGTATTCGACAAATATTTTGGGGAACCGCGACGGCCTTGCACTTTCGAACGAAGATTCGCTCGCGTCAAAGGTCAAGACTAAGAGCAGTGTGCTCGACGACATTCTCGGCTATGAGGTCGAAGATCACATCGTCGATATCCGCTATTACCGTCCGCGCGGCGACAACAAAGAAGCTTGGGACAATATAGACATCAGCGGATTTCTCGGCCAGCCGATGCAGATAAAGGTGAATTTTCTCTGTAAGGATTCGATCCTCGCCGCTCCGCTCGCCATCGAGATCGCCCGATGTCTCGATCTCGCAATGCAACGCGGCGAATCGGGCATCCAGGAACAGCTTTCCGTCTTCTTCAAACTTCCAATGACCCGATCCGCCAGGTCGGAACAGGCGTTTCACAAGCAAGCGGATTTACTTACCGCCTGGCTTGACCGCTCTTCCTGACCTATTTCCAACTCGACGATCCTCGGTGCGAGTTCAGAGGGATAGATAGAAGTTGTTGGTGGGTGTATCGATCAAAGGCGACTCGACACGAACAAAGTTCGACATTTGGACAACGACCTTGCCGTTCATCACTCGCCTTTCCTTCGTTCCTTTCCATATTTCATAGATTTGAACCCTATAGGCCCTATACCCGATGTAGTCTCCCTCAAAAAGGAGCTCGCCTTTGTTTAGGCAGCCTAAAACACCGTCGGCTATTACTGCCCGCACTCTATCTTCGACCTGCGTGATCTCGACCTTTGCGCGGTCCGTTCCCGGACACTCAACGCGCATTGTAAGAAACCTATTTATACCAGGTATTCCAGTAGGCTTCGGCGTGGTCCATTTGGCGAGCGACCGAACAAAAGGAATGCGGTCAACTAGTCGATCCAACATTGAATTAGCCATCGCTTTGCCCATATTTTCTTGCGAAAGTGTATTGCCGAGCCTCGAGACGTGCTCTTGCAATCGCTTCTCCGCATTTGGATCGCCGCCGATCGCGGCCGTCACGTCGTTCAGTGCATCCGTTGACTGAAGCATTCCCTCTCGGACCACCTGCATTTGCGCCGCACTTACACCGAAAGCAAAGTCGAAAGCTTTGATCGGATTTGGAATCGATACTCCAAGCCGACCGATCTTTCCCTGGATCGCACCGACGGTACCGGTAAAACTGCTGACAACCTTCTTGGCGTCCGGGTCCTGAATCGCTCCGGCAAAATCCGACAGCGCGCTTGCGCGATTGAGCAGTGTAGTTATTCCCGAAGCCTTCCCGCCGAAAATCGAAGGATCCCTGATGTCGTCAACGGCCTGCGACGCTACCTTTAATGCGGACAGGAGTTTCGAAGCGTCGTCGCTGGTCACATTATTAGGCGTAAGAACTCGTGAGAGACTACCGGCACGCTGGAGCAGTTCGTATCTAATTTCGATCAACGCCTCTCGCCTCTGCTCGACAGAGGTCGCCGCGGTGACTTTGCTGGCCCATCCCGATAGACGGTCAGGATCTATGGCTAAATAAGACTCCTGAAGCTTTAAGAAATGCACAAGCTCGCGCTGATCCATCCCCGGGCTCTGCGACAAACTCAAACGCTCCAGCAGTTTCGCCGTGAAAGCGCGCCTTTCCTCGCGCGTCACCACCTTCGATCGTTCGATTTCCTTTGCGGCCCACTCAAGATCACCATCGGTTTGTCCGACGGCATTGGATGATCGAATTAGGATAACCGCGATCGTGATCGCCAAATATATACAGCAACAACAAATTTTCTTTAATGATCTGCTCGAGCTCATCTTTCCTACCTCCGCTTTTCGACCTGCGTCGAAAATCCCTTCCAGGGCTTAGAACGGTTGAATAGGCAGTATTTTGCGTTATTACTCTCACGATTTTGTCAGATTAGTATTACTTATCTTGATAAACCGAGAGCATGAAAACGTATTAATTTTGTTAGCT
>JAJNPX010000311.1 GCA_021155145.1 Acidisarcina sp.
CAACGGGGTGTTCAATAATCGCTATCCGACGTATCGTGTAGGCGTACAGATCAATCTGCCTTTGTTCGGAGACAAGACCGCCGGTGCTAACTACGGCAAGGCTCTCGTCGAGGGAGAAAAGATCGAGACCCAGAGGGCGCAGCTTGAACAGGCGATCCAGGTAGATGTTCGCAACGCGATCCAGTCGCTGCGGATGGCCGAGGCGAAACTGCGTTCTGCGGCGATCGCTCGTGAGAATTCGGTCAAACAGTACGAAAGCGAGCAGCGAAAGCTGGACGCCGGTCAGTCGGATATATACAAGGTGCTCGAACGCCAGACCGCTCTGACCGTTGCGCGGAGCAACGAACTGCGTGCACAGACCGATCTCAACAAGGCGATCGCCGATCTTCAACGTGCGACCGGCAACTCGCTCAAGGCGAATAACGTCGTCTCGCTTTTGAGGAAGTAAAGTTCAGAGTGCGCGATTTATCGCGTATTACGGGCTGAAGCCCGCACTCTAAACAGAATGAAAGCCGTCTATATCAAAGAATTCGGCGGAACCGAGAACCTCGAGATCCGGGACGTTCCCGGTCCGCCGAAGCCGCGTGGCAGCGAGGTAATTGTCCGAGTTCGGGCCGCGGGACTGAACCGTGCCGATCTGCTGCAGCGAATGGGTTTGTATCCCGGGCCCGAAGGTTTTGATCCGCATCGGCCCGGCCTCGAGTTCGCGGGCGAGGTCGCGGACGTCGGCGAAGGAGTTGTTGGATGGAGACCAGGGGACCGGGTAATGGCGATAACGGCGGGCGAGGCTCAGGCCGAGTTCGTTTCGGCCGACGCATCGCTGTTAATTAGGATCCCGGATAACCTCAGCTTTGCCAAAGCGGCCGCGATACCCGAGGCATTTATCACCGCGCATGACGCGATCTGGGCACAGGGCGGCCTGAAGGATGGTGAGACGCTTCTCGTGCATGCCGTGGGCTCCGGGGTGGGGCTGGCGGCACTTCAGATGGCAAAGGCGAAGAATGCGTCGGTCATCGGTACCTCGCGGACGCAGGAGAAACTTGACGCGGCGGCGGAGTTCGGCCTCGATCACGCGATCGTTGTCACGGGCACGCCCGCCTTCAGCGGCCAGGTCGCCGAAATGACCGGTGGCCGCGGTGCCGATGTGATCCTCGACCTCGTCGGCGGATCGTATTTTCACGAAAACCTGAAAAGCCTTGCATCCAGGGGAAGGCTTTTGCTCGTCGGGCTTACCGGCGGAGCGTCGGCGGAGATCGACCTCAGGCTCGCTCTGCAAAAACGTGCAACGATCATCGGAACGATCCTTCGTTCACGCAGTTTGGCCGAAAAGGCCGAGGCGGCCCGGTCATTTGCGGAACAGATGATGGAACACTTTGTTGACGGCACTATCGAACCGGTGATAGACAAGGTTTTTCCCGCTTCGTCGGCTGCTGCGGCTCACGAATATCTTGCGTCGAATGAAAGCTTTGGAAAGGTCGTTCTGGAATTTTAACCGGCCAGGCGGGCAGCGGCCTCATCGGTAACGACGCACAGGCCCGAGATACCTTTGGCCTCTAATTCCCTGAGTAAGCGGGCCGCGTTGTCATAGTCCAGGTTAGAACCCTCGCAGCCGTCGAACGAGATCACGGCCCACCGCGGTTGGGCGAGTTCGTCCGTACGCAGATCGCGTTCGGTGACCACATGATCTTGTACCGTTTCGGCCATAAGGATAGATTAAAATTAGCATAGGGTGTCGGCGCTTGTCAGTCATTTTTCTGCAGGCGTTGAGAGCAAATGGCGGCAGATCGAA
This sequence comes from Acidisarcina sp., assembly GCA_021155145.1. Lineage (GTDB taxonomy): Bacteria > Acidobacteriota > Blastocatellia > Pyrinomonadales > Pyrinomonadaceae > OLB17. The sequence goes on from JAJNPX010000311.1 coordinate 1,790, forward strand.
CCATTTTTATTACAGGTTTTCCCGGCTTCATTGCCGAGCGGCTGGTCGAGCGCCTCGCGGTTGATGCGTCCACGGACTTTTATCTTTTGACCCTGCCCTCGTTCGCTGCCGCTTCCGAAGAGGCCGCCAATGGGATCGCTCAGCGAACCGGAATGGATGCCGGCCGTTTTCGGATCGTTGAGGGCGATATTACAAAGCCGGGCCTTGGCATCTTGCCGGAAATTCGGGAGGCCATTCGAAAAGAAACGACCGACGTTTTTCATCTCGCTGCCGTGTACGATCTCGCGGTTGCCCGCGGCGTTGCGTTTGATGTGAATGTCGGCGGTACCAGGAACGTCAATGAATTCCTCCGGCCGATGCCCTCTCTGCGGCGTTACAATTACGTCTCGACCTGTTATGTCGCCGGCCGCCGGCAGGGCCACATTCTGGAGACCGAATTGGAGCACGACGCCGGTTTCCGCAATCATTACGAAGCTTCTAAATATGCGGCCGAGGTCGAGGTGGAACGCCTGAAAGCGGACCTTCCCCTAACGATCTTTCGGCCCGCGGTCGTCGTCGGTGATTCGAAAACGGGCGAAACGGCAAAGTACGACGGCATCTATTACCTGATCCGATATCTTCTGAGGGCTCCGGGCCTCCTTCGTCTGGTAAACGTCGGAAATCCGAATGTACGGCTCAACCTGGTTCCGGTGGATTTTGTGGTGGACGGCATGGCGGCCCTTTCGACCGATCCGGAGGCGGAGGGTTTGACAGTCGCCCTCGCCGACCCTTCGCCGCTCGCGACATCGGAACTGTTCGATTCGATCGCGTCCGAATTGACCGGGCGAATGAGCATCGTCACGCCGCCGGCCTCTTTGACCGAGTGGGCACTTATGCTTCCATTCACGCCGTCCATATCGGGCCTTCCGCACGCGGGCGTGCCGTATTTCTTTCTTGAGCAAACTTACGATACCCGTATCGCGTCGGCCCTGCTCGCAAAACACGCGATCACGTGTCCGGGCTTTCGCGATTATGTCGGAGATCTGCTCGAGTTCGTGAAAATGCACCCAAAGCTATAAAAATTGCCCCGCAAACCTCATTTTGATATCCTAAAAAGTTACCTGACCATTAGAAATATTTATTTAATAAGGATCTATTAATGTCTACGTCCGCGAAGAAAACAGATACAGGAAAGAACGATAAGAATAGCAAGGCAGCAGGCGCCGTCGTCGCCGAAGAGGCCAAACCCACCGACGCCGACGGTTTCTTATCCGATGCGAATGGGCAGGAGACAGCGAAGCCCGCCGCCGGAGCTCACGCAGAGGCGCGTTCGCGCGACCGGCATGGCCTTGACGAAGAGGCATTGGTCGGCATTTATCGCACGATGTATATGTCGCGGCGGATCGATGATAAGGAGATCCAGCTCAAAGGGCAGAACAAGATATTTTTCCAGATCTCGGGCGCGGGGCACGAGGCGGTGCTGACCGCCGCGGCATTGGCGATGAAACCCGGCTACGACTGGTTTTTCCCCTACTATCGTGATCGTGCATTGATGATCGGGCTCGGGATGACCGCACAGGAGATGTTGTGGTCCGCCGTCGGCGCCGAGAAAGACCCGAATTCGCATGGGCGGCAAATGCCTTCGCACTGGGGCAGTGTAAAGTTGAATGTGCCGTCGCAATCGTCTTGTACGGGCTCGCAGGCGCTCCATTCGGTCGGAGCGGCAGAAGCCGGATACCGGGCGTCGCTCGTCAAGGAACTTCAGGACAAAGTCACGGGATTCAAGGGAGACGAGGTCGTATATATGTCCGTCGGCGACGGAACGACGAGCGAGGGCGAATGGTGGGAAGCTCTGAACTCCGCATCGAACCTGAAGCTCCCGGTGATCTTTCACGTCGAAGACAACGGCTATGCGATCTCGACCCCGGTCGAAGTAGGAACGGCCGGCGGCGACATTTCAAAGCTCGTCAGCGGATTCCCCGACCTATATATTCAAAAGGTTGACGGCACCGACCCGCTTGCGTCGTACGCGGCATTCAGGTCGGCGGTCGAATATTGCCGCGAGCGAAAAGGCCCGGCCTTCATCCACTCTAAGGTGATCAGGCCCTACTCGCATTCGCTTTCGGACGACGAAAAACTCTATCGCCCCGATGAGGAACGCCAGGCCGATGCCTCGATCGACCCGATAAAGACCTATGCTGAGTTTCTAATGACCGAGGGCATCGTGTCGAGCGAGCAGCTTGAGGCGATCCGCAAAGATATAGACGATGAGGTGAATAAGGCCGCCGACATAGCGATAGAGACGCCGCAGCCCGCGCCCGAATCCGCATATCGAAACGTGTTCTCGCCCGATGTCGATCCGACCGACCGACAGCTCTTCGACACCGAGGAGGGCGCCGAACTCTCGGGCAATGCCGGTACGATGGTCGACCTCATCAACCGCTGTATGCACGAAGAGATGGAGCGCGATTCGCGCATCGTCGTCTTTGGCGAGGACGTGGCCGACTGCTCGCGAGAGGAATATCTCGACCGGGTAAAGGGCAAGGGCGGCGTTTTCAAGGTGACGGCGAATTTGCAGCGTTCGTTCGGTTCGGCTCGCGTCTTTAACTCGCCTCTGGCCGAGGCCAACATTGTCGGGCGCGCGGTCGGAATGGCCTTGCGGGGATTGAAACCGGTCGTCGAGATACAATTTTTCGACTACATTTTCCCTGCGATGATGCAGATCCGCAACGAGGTTTCGGTGATGCGTTGGCGTTCGGATGGTGACGCGAAATGCCCGATGGTGATACGCGTCCCGGTCGGCGGTTATCTGAAGGGCGGAGCGGTCTATCACTCGCAATCCGGCACCACGCTTTTCTCGCATACGCCCGGCCTGATGATCGCCTATCCATCAACGGCCCTCGATGCGAACGGTCTGCTCCGGACGGCGATCCGGTGCGACGATCCCGTGCTCTTCCTCGAACACAAGCATCTCTACCGGCAGGTATATAACAAATCGCAATATCCGTCGAGCGATTTCCTCATCCCATTCGGCAAGGCTAGACGTGTCCGCGAAGGAAAGGATATTTCCATCATTACCTTCGGCGCTCTGGTCGAACGCTCGAACCAGGCCGCAAAACGCCTCGAACAACAAGGCATCTCGGTCGAGATCATCGATCTCCGCACGCTCGTCCCGTACGACTGGGAAGCGATCGCCGAATCCGTCAAGAAGACCTCGCGCGTCCTCGTCGCCCACGAAGACCCGATCTCCTACGGCTACGGCGCCGAGATCGCCGCCCGCATCGCGGGCGAACTCTTCGAATTCCTCGACGCCCCCGTCCGCCGCGTCGGAGCCACCGACACCTTCGTCGCGTATGCTCCGCAGGTCGAAGATTTCATCCTTCCGCAGAGCGAAGACGTCGAGAAGGCTGTTCAGGAATTGATGAAGTATTAGGAGGAGAAGAGAATTAGCCGCAGATGAACGCGGATGAACGCAGATTCATTTAGGGTGCGGGTTGCGGGCAACAGCCTCGCTGAATGCCCCTACAACTTATAGAAATTCTGCTAAATTCTCATCTGCGTCTATCTGCGTTCATCTGCGGTTAAACTCCCTATGACGGAATCTGAACTTAACTCCCTCTCCGAAAAAGTCATTGGCTGCTGTTACACGATAAGCAACGCCCTCGGCAGTGGCTTCCTCGAAAAGGTCTATCAGAACGCTCTCGCTCACGAACTAAAAAAGCTCGGGCTGAAGGTCGAGATCCAAAAGCCGCTTTATGTTATTTACGACAGCGTTGTCGTCGGCGAATACTTTGCAGACTTGCTGATCGAAGATGTTCTTATCATCGAGTTGAAAGCCTGCGATGGCTTCAACGAAGTTCACAAGGCTCAGTGCCTCAACTACCTAAACTCGACACGCCTTCCGCTCTGCCTCCTCATCAACTTCGGCCGCCCGCGGGTCGAGATCAAACGAGTTTTCCAATCTCAATTCCTCAAAAATATCGCATAATATCTGCGTTCATCCGCGTTCATCTGCGGTGTGAATATGAATCTATTCCAAACTCCTGCTCGAATAATTGACTGCCTTCCTGTGTGCACATATTATGTGTAATGGGTGGTTGTATGAAGAATATCACGTTGTCTATCGATGAAGACCTGCTGCAAGCGGGACGAGACTATGCCAAGTCGCACAATACGTCGCTGAATGTGCTTGTCCGTAAATTGCTGGAGCAGGTAGTGGCTCGAAAAGATAGTAGATGGCTTGAAGATACTTTCCTTTTGATGGACAAGCTGCACGTTTCGTCAAGGGGGAAGCGTTGGACGCGAGGAGAACTGTACCGTGTCTAAGATCTTTCTAGATACGAACATCCTTATTTATTCGATCGACAAGAAAGAGCCGAGTAAGCTGAAGAAGGCACGGAAAATCCTTAAGAATGTCGTGATCGATCATCATCCGGTGATCTCGACGCAGGTTATTCAGGAGTTTTATGTCGTTGCGACGACAAAGCTCAAGGCGGACGCCTCGGCCGAAAAGGCAAAGTGCGAATTCATCTTCTCGGAAGACCTGGCGTCCGGAGCCACCTATCGTGGTGTGGCGGTGTGGAACCCTTTCGAAGAAAAAAATATCTAATATTTGCCCCGATGGAACCGCTGACGGCTACGCCCCAAAGCCGAGTATCTCATCCTCCTGCAAAGCGATCTGCGTTCACTTGCAATCATCTGCGGTAAGTGTTTCTTTCAACCGATAGATGCCCGTTTCCACGCGCTCGGCGAATCCTTCGTCA
>JAJNPX010000319.1 GCA_021155145.1 Acidisarcina sp.
CTGATATCGCCCTTGCTCACACGCGGGCTTATGCATGGCTCCACACGCTGGAACAGCTAACCACAGACGGGCGACATCTTTTTACGCCCTACGTAAGCGACTTAATTGACTTGGTCGATTTAATGCGAGAGGGCCTGTCGCAGGCTGTGGAAACCATGTCACTCGGCCAGTAAGCCCGTCACTGGGACTCTGAAAAGCGCGTCGCTGGAGAAAAACAAGTGGTCACTGGCGACAAATGCGGCTAAACCCGCGGGAGAACAAAGGCGCCGATGTGCGGCGAAGTGGTATTCAGGCAGGTCTCGAGTGCGAGGATCAGCGAATCGCGTAGATCTTCGGGCGTCAGTATCGCATCTACCAGGCCGCGGGCAGCGGCGTGTTTGGCATCGAGTTCGCGTTCATACGTCTCGCGGACCTTTTCCATCTCGGCCAGCATGGCATCATCGGGCTCTTTGCCGTCTTTCTTGAGCTTTTCAAGCTGCGTCCCGAAAATGGCCTGCACGGCTGAATCGCCCTCCATCACGCCCATACGCCCGGTCGGCAAGGTGAAGATGAAATCCGGATCGAAACCTTGCCCGGCCATCGCGTAATAGCCCGCACCGGAAGCGTGGTTGACGGTCAGAACGAGCTTGGGCACCGCGGCGGTCGCCATTGCCTCGACAAAACGAGCGCCCGCGCGGATGATGCCGCTGTGCTCCGCCTCGGCCCCGACCATAAAGCCCGAAACATCCTGAATGAACAGCAGAGGCGTCGAGTGACGGTCGCAGTTCTCGATAAAATACGCCGTCTTTTCGGCAGATTCCGTATAGACGATGCCGCCAAAACGCGGCGGGGTTCCCGGTTTTCCCTTCGACATCCCACGCGAATTCGCGATCACGCCGACGAGTATGCCGCCGATGCGTGCCGTGCCGCAGATCATCTCTTTGGCAAAATCCGCCTGAAATTCATCGATCCCGCCCCCGTCCAGAAACGTGTCGAGCACGGCATGCATATCGTACGGCGCGCGGTGGTCGGCGGGGAGAAGATCGAAAAGCTGTCGGCTTTCGGCTTTCGGCTTTCGGCTTTCGGTGACCGAAACTCTCGTAACTTCTTTCTCAGGGAGTTCGGTTATGAGTTCGCGGATCTTGTTGATACATTCCTGCTCGTCCTTCGTCCGAAAGTGCGCGACCCCCGAGATGGCGTTGTGCGTCAACGCGCCGCCGAGCGTTTCGTTGTCGATGGTCTGGCCGGTCGCGCCTTTTACGAGGTTTGCCCCGCCGAGGCCCATGAACGATGTGCCCTCGACCATCAGGATCACATCAGACAGCGCCGGCAGATACGCACCGCCCGCGACGCACATTCCCATCACGGCCGAGATCTGCGGCACCTTCAGATATCGCCGCATTATCGAGTTGTAATAAAAGATGCGCGCGGCCCCGTACTGGCCCGGGAAAACACCGCCCTGATACGGGAGATTCACACCAGCGGAATCGACGAGATAGACGATCGGCACGCGGTTGCGCATCGCTATCTCCTGTGCACGCAGGATCTTTTTGATCGTTTCGGGATACCACGCACCGGCCTTGATCGTCGCGTCGTTGGCTACGATCACGCATTCCCTGCCGTGTATCTTCCCCACGACGGTCACGACCGCGGCCGCGGGTGCCTGGCCATTATATTCATCATAGGCGACGAGCAAGCCGATCTCTTGCGAGAATGTCTCGGGATCGAGCAGCAGTTCGATGCGTTCGCGGGCGGTCAGCTTGCCATGTTTGTGGATCTTTTCGATCTTTTCCGGGCCGCCGCCGAGCTTTAGCTTTCTTTCGAGGCGCAGATAATCGTCGGTCAGCTTGCGCAGGCGGGATCGGGTCGTTGATTCGGTCATGCGTTGAGCGATGCGCCCTGGGCCCTAACGCCGCGGGCGGTTTGTTTATCTTTCCGAAATGATGAACGTCGGGACCATTCCGCCGCCGGCCGTGACATTGGCGAGCTCATTCGAGGAGAGCCGCGTAAAGGCCGAGCCGACGACGCCATCGAACAACAGCGGATCGAGGTCGACCAACTGCTCCACCATTCCCCATTTGCCGAGGTCGTCAAAGATCATCGGAAACCGTTCCTTGGCGGTCCTTACGCGTTCCTGCACCAGATAGTCGCCGTCTGCCAATGCCTTTTCGATCGCATCGTCCCACTCAGCGGTCGTCGAATTCCAGCCGATACAGATGCCATGGCCACCGTAATCGTCATTGGGCTTTAGCACAAGCTTACCGGAATTGGCGCGCGCCCATTCGACGAGGTCGATCTCCTCGCCGCGGTTAACGGTCTTCTCCTCGCGGAATTTGCGCGTCCACGGAATATGCTGTTCTATCGCAGTCAACTCGCTCTCGTCAAAAAGGCCCGCATAGCGCTCGTTGGTGAGCACCGCAAAGATCGCCTTTTTGTGCACCAGCTTTCCGCGAAAGCTGTTGACCATACAGATCGCTCCGGCGCGATATGCGTCGAGCAGGGCCGGTGCCTCGTCGATGATAGGCAGATATTCATTGACGAGAAGCCGCTTATAGACCATGTCGATCTTGACCCCGCCATAAAATAGCTTTTCGCCGTCAAACTCCAGTTCATGCGGCGAACAGATGATCGCATCGAGGCCGTTCGATTCGAAATAATCCCGAAAGAGTTCAAACTCTTTCTGCGTCGGCAGGTCCTTCAGATCTACGATCGCGATCAGCGGCTTCCGCTCCGCTTTCCCTCCGCAAAACTCGTCCCAGCAGGACAGAAGCACCTTAAGCAGCTTTGAGCTTCCCTCAAGGCCCTGCACCTTATACCGCTCCGAGAATCGTTTCATTATGGGAAGGCTCTTAAAGATCTCGGTGGCCGAATCGGCATAGGCGATGCCCGCCGGGCTCTCGCCATTCAATTCGACGAAGCTGTACGCATTATCCGTGAGAAATGAATCGAGCCGCGCGGTCGGCGAGACCTGGCGGTATCCCGGGTCGATCTTTACGAGTTCGCGCTCGATCGCCGTGACGCCGAGTTCGTCCAAAAGGACGTCGTCCCTCACGGCTGCGTCCTTGACCTTTTGCAGGGCACTCCAGACCGTCTCGCAGATCACCTTGATCCGGGCCCAATCTGCGACCGTGACAAAATGAGGCCGCAGGTAAGGACACAACGGCCGCCCGCCAAAGATCAGGCGATTTCTTCTGAGCCCGTCATGAAGTATCTCGTACGTTTCGGCCGCGAGGCCGTCGTCTTCGAGCAGCGAATGGTAATAGGAAACGGCCTCGTTCAGCATCTTGGGAAAGGTCGGCGGGCTAACTGCCCATCTTTACGATCAGATCGAACTCGGCCTTGGTCAGCGGCATTACGGAGATGCGGCCGTTGCGGACGAGCAGAATGTTGCTCAGCTTCGGCTCCGCCTTCACCTCGGCGAGCGACACGGGCCGTGCGAAGGACTTGCCTGCCTTTAGTTCGACCGCGATCCATCCGTCATCATCGGCGGTGGGATCGGGAAAGGCGGGCTTCGATACGGTAGAAAACCCTACAACGGCCCTTTCGTCTCCCGAATGGTAAAAAAGGACCTCGTCGCCCTTTTTCATATCGCGCAAAAAATTGCGTGCCTGGTAATTTCGTACTCCGGTCCAATCCGTCTTTTTCTCTTTTCGGAAATCGTCAAAGGAATAAGTTGCCGGTTCCTGCTTTACCAACCAGTAATTCATATCGCGTTCCTATTTCTTTTGTGATTGTGCCGCTTTTTTGTTCAGCCACTTTGCCATGCGTTCTATGTATGGCCGTACTGGCTTGAAGAGTTTCGCCCTGAAACTATTCTTGTTCTGCTGCTCGCTCCAATCGCGAAGATTCTTTTCCGCGTACTGCCGTATCTGCGGCTCAAGATTTTGCTTCTTGACGGAGTGTTTCAGCGTCAGGTGATAATGCTGCCCCACGAGCGAGAATATCAGCCCTGCGATATTGCTCTTGAACGAAGACTTCGCCATCCAGCGCTTTGCCCATCCCTCGGTGGGCTGAAGAAGTGCTCCCATCGCAACCTCAAGCCAGGCGCCCTGGTTCTGCACGCGCGGATGATACAGCCCCGGCAGGTCGCCCTTCATCGGGACGTCCATATTCTTGAGCCGCGGATCGTTGATAAAATCGACGAGCTTTATCTTCTCGAGTCCCCGCTGATGCTCGATAGGAAGAAAGTCGAGCGCCTTCTGTATCTGCTCGTGCGCGCCCTTCGGCAGATCGATAGTCGTTTGGTCTTCGATCTTTAACTTGGTTACCTTTGCGGCCTTTTGCCCCGCGGTCTGAATAGCCATAACTTGCGTGAAACCTAGATTGTAAACGGTATTCCGCCAATAGTAAATTGCGCCACACCACTGTGGCGCGGCCGCAACGCATCGGCGAATGCGGGCAACCCGCGACGCCTAAAACACGGCTTGTCCGGACGCAAACCGCACGGCACGGCGATTGTTACTTAGATGGCCAAAGATGGGTCAAACTACGATATCAAGATCAATAGGCACGAGCGGCGTCGGGCTTCACACGGGCGTTCAGGTCGAACTCAGGCTACGGCCGGCACCGGCGAATACCGGATATATCTTTGTCCGTACGGACCTCGACGACTTCGAGATACCGGCCTCGGTCGAGTATGTTTCGCATTGCTCGTACGCGACCACGCTGATGCGCCGCGGCGTGGTCCTCTCGACGTGCGAGCACCTGCTCTCGGCGCTTCGCGGCTCCGGCGTCGACAACTGTTTCATCGATCTGGACAATATCGAGATACCCATCCTAGACGGATCGAGCGAAGATTGGGTCGATCTCATACAAAGGGCGGGGATCCGACGGCTTGCATCGCCGAGGCGAACTCTAAAGGTGCTTCGCAAGGTCGAGCTGGACGAGGGCGGCCGCAGGATGTCGATCGAACCCTCCGAGCGGTTCGAGATCGAATGTGTGATCGATTTTCCGCATCCGTACATCAAACGTCAGGCTTTTCATTTCGTGATGGACAACGGCTCTTTCGGCAAGCAGATCGCCTCGGCACGTACCTTTGGCTTTACCCACGAGATCGAGATGCTGCGAAAGGCAAATCTGGCCCGCGGAGGCTCGCTCGAGAACGCCATCGTCCTCACGCCCGACGGTATGCTCAACGAAACGCCTCTGCGGTTCGATGACGAGTTCGTCCGCCACAAGATACTCGACATAATCGGCGACGTCGCCCTCCTCGGTATGCCCGTACAGGGAAAGATCACCGCCGAAAAAAGCGGCCATGCCGTTCACGCCGCCCTTATGAGCAAGCTGCTGAAAACCGAGGACGCCTGGGAAATAGTGTCCGAACCCTTGCCTTGAGCCCCTCGGCGCCGAAGCGGTCAGAGGAGGAAATTGTCCGTCGTCGTACCCGGCTTCATGGTCAGCTTGTTGTGAGTGTGCGGAGCACACGGCAATATCGGCAGCTACTTGTGGAGTGAAACGGAACATGTAGATCGCGTCGGAGCGCTAACCTCGGAGCGTGTGAAACACGCGTCACACATTTTGTTTGATCGGCCTAAGCTAGAAGAGATCGCGGGCGAGGGGTTCGTGTGAGTTCGTGTGTTTTCGCGGTTG
>JAJNPX010000333.1 GCA_021155145.1 Acidisarcina sp.
AAACTACTCTGGTCATAGTTGGCAAAATTGGAGAGCTTTTTGGCCTAAAAGGTTCGAGTTAACAGGGTGTGAACGGCCTGCAATTCTTAGATTCGCCTATTCGACAGTGTGTTGTCAAACAAAATCAAAAAAGTTATGGAATATACAAGCAAATGTTATGGCAAGCTGAGTTGTTCGGCCTCGACCGCTCCTGTATAACTTACATCTTGAGAACTTATGAAGAAGTTGTTTGGAACCGACGGGATCCGAGGGGTCGCAGGCGAATTTCCTTTGGATGAAGGGACGGTATTTACCATCGGAAGATCATTGGCCGGATTGTCGCAGGAGAGACTGGGACGAAAGCCTCGGTTTGTAACGGGGCGTGATACACGCGAATCCGGCGGGTGGATCGAAAGGGCGTTTCACGCCGGGGCGATCACGGGTGGGGCCGAATGCCTTTCAGCCGGTGTGATCACTACCCCGGGTGTTGCATATGTGACCGGATACGGTGACTTTGATGGCGGAATAGTTATAAGCGCCTCGCATAACCATTATGAAGACAATGGCATAAAGATCTTTAATCCGAGCGGAAAAAAGGCACAGGAATCTACCGAAGCCGCGATCGAGTCGGACGTCGGTGCTGCAAATGAACCAGTACCGTCGATCGACGACGCCGTTGTGGATGTGTCCCGCTCTGCCGAATTCAGATCCGCGTATCTTGACCATCTCGCCGAGGCATTTGTCGGACTTGACCTTTCACGTTTCTCGATCACGGTCGATTGTGCGAACGGAGCCGCATCGGATCTGGCCCCAGAGCTTTTTAGACGCTTTGGGGCGTCCGTCGATGCTATTTACGACAAACCCGACGGCAAGAACATCAACGAAAACTGCGGCTCACTGCATCTTCAACACCTTCAGAAAAGGGTTGTTGAGAAGGGAACAGATCTTGGCGTTGCTTTCGACGGCGACGCGGATCGGGCTCTCTTTGTAGATGGATCCGGCGAGATCATAGACGGCGATGCTGTTCTGTGGATAATGGCGAAGTACCTGTCGGATCACGGACGGCTCCTAAACAAGAAAGTGGTCGCAACCGTGATGAGCAACCTGGGACTCGAGGCCGCACTGAATGCAGAAGGGGTCGAAATGGTCAGGACCGATGTCGGCGACAAGTATGTGCTGGCAGAATTGATCTCAGGCGGAGCAGAGCTCGGTGGCGAGCAATCGGGTCATATCATCTTTCCCGAGAAGAGCCTCGTCGGCGATGGGATGTTGACCGCACTGTACCTGTTTCAGGCGATCAGCGAAACGGGTAGATCGCTTTCAGAGGCGGCGACTGGTTTTGTCAGGTATCCACAGACGCTCGTCAATGTGAAGGTGAAGGAAAAAAGGCCTTTCAACGAGGTCCCAGCCATTCGGGACGCGGTACTCGCGGCTGAACGATCGCTCAACGGAACGGGGAGGCTTTTATTGAGATATTCGGGGACCGAGAATCTCGCTCGCGTGATGATGGAGGGGAAAGATCAGGCGATTATCGACGGCTTGGCCAAGAGCCTCGCCGACATCATTCGGCAGGAGCTAGGTTAATTGGGATACACCAAAAGGCAGAATCACGATCTCTGATGTCCAAAACCGTAAAGGTCAAAACGATCCGACAGGCATCTTCGTACACGATCCACATTGGATCGGGGACGCTTGCTGCCATCGCCGATCGGATCACAGCCGCCGGCATACATCCCCGAAGGGTCGCGATCATATCGAATCCGACGGTTTTTGAACTTTACGGGCACGAGGTCTCGGTAAAGGTCCGTCGCGCCGGTTACAAGAGCTTTAGCCACCTGATAGGTGACGGGGAAAAATATAAGAACCAACGGACACTCGATCAGATCCTGATGTTTCTGGCGAGCAGCGGTTTTTCTCGAACGGATCTTGTTATTGCCCTCGGAGGCGGCGTGGTGGGCGACGTCGCCGGTTTTGCCGCGTCGGTTTATCTCCGCGGGATCCCGCTCATTCAAATACCCACGACGCTGCTTTCAATGATCGACTCATCGGTCGGAGGCAAAACGGGGATCAACATGGCCCACGGCAAGAATCTGGTCGGGACGTTTTATCAACCGGCCGCGGTGGTGATCGACACAAATGTGCTCGCAACGCTTCCGGGCCGTGAAATTACCGCAGGTTTTTGTGAAGCTATCAAGCAAGGAGCGATCGGTGGCAAGCGTCTGTTCAACCTGACTGAAGACGTGATATCCACGGGCTTAAATCACCCGGATCTCGAAGGGTTTCTTGCAGAACACGTGAAATTCAAGGCATCGATCGTGGCGGGAGACGAACGGGAGACGGCCGGAAATAGTAGCCCGCGGTCGCGTAAGATATTGAATTTTGGGCATACTTTCGCACACGCGATCGAAAAACTCACGAAATATCGCCGGTTCAAGCACGGCGAGGCGGTCGGCCACGGGATCATTTTTGCGGCAAATCTCTCAAAAAAGCTTGAATTGATCCCTGAGGATGAAGTAAAATTGTTGAACGATGTTGTGCATCGTTCGGGCAGGTTGCCGACGCTGCACGGCCTCGATCCCTCAGAGATTCTTGAGACCTTCAATTTCGACAAGAAGAACATCGGAAGTTCGCTTCAATGGGTCCTGCTCGGAGGGATCGGCAAACCGATGATCGTCGATGGCACCCGGATACCGAGACCGATCCTTAAAAAAACCATCTCCAAGATCCTGAACGATTGAAATTCTCAAAAAGCATTTGTCTTGAGGAGTTCCAAAATGAGCCCAGCCACCAATACTCGACATTCCGAACGCGGGAGCGCGGCAATCAAATTCCTGATCATTCTGGTCGGCATCGTCCTGCTGGCAAACGCAGGCTACAATTACATCCCGGTCGCCTATCAAGGTGCGAGCTTTCGGCAGGAGATGGACACCGCTGTTGTGAAGGGCCTGGCCGCGTCCGGCAGTATGAAGCCTCTTGAGGTCGTCAAGGCTCACGTTTCGAAAGCAGCTGCGGATAATGACGTTCCGAATGATGCTCTTATCGAGATAGTCCCGATGGGGAACCACATTCAGGCTCACGTCACTTATCAAAAGAAAGTCAATATGCTGCCGTTCGGCCTGTACAAGTACGACTATGACTTTGACTACGTCGCCGCGCCTCAGGGCTATTTGACCAAGGAATGATCAAAGTGCCATTGCTTGGCGTACCTGTGCTGGCTGTATCTGGACAAGTGCGGCGGGTGCGTCGGCCAGCCACGTCGTAGGACAAACGCCACACGTAGTGCATTTTTCAACAGCAGGGCACGGGAGACTCGAACGAGCTTCGCGTGCTTTTTCATGTTCGGTCTTCAGGAAGTCGAAGGAAAGCCCCGAATCGATGATCGACCACGGAAGGAACTCATCGTAGCTGCGGTCTCTGGAGGTATGAAACGACGGATCAATACCCGTAAGCTGAAGTGCCTTGTTGAGGTCTCCTTTCAAACGGGCAGCCGTGTCGATGACCTTTGCTACAGTGCGGTCACCCGATGAGAATAGTGCCTGTTCGTGTGCGATGCGGGCCGACATGAACCGAACATCGACATTTGGTATGCGGGAAAGGCCTTTGCAGACATACCTGATCTTTTTCTTCAACTCCCGTTCGTCGCAGATCGCATCCCATTGAAGTGGGGTATTAGGTTTCGGGACAAATCCGTTGAGCGAGGGGATGATCTTTCCGGCGCGGCCAAATCGCTTTCCGGCTTCGAGCATTCGGTCCTTTATCCGCTCGACCAGTACGAACATCTCGTCCAGGTCTTCCTGGGTCTCCGTGGGCAGTCCAACCATCATATACAACTTGATGGTGAGCATGCCCCGGTCGAATACCGCCCCGCAAATATCCACTATCTCGTCATTGGTCAGATTCTTGTTGATCACTCTTCGGAGCCTATCGGAGCCAGTTTCGGGCGCAACGGCGATCTGCTGGTCGCGCGATTCTACCAGCGCATCGAGAAGTTCATCAGAGATCTGGTCAAGGCGAAGGCTCGAAACCGAGATCCTGTAATCCATCGCACGCAATTCGCGGAGAATAGTTGAGATCTCGGGATGATCGCACACGGCCGTCGAGACCAATCCGATCTTGTCGGTCTTGCCTCGCCACTCAGCGGCCTTTGCCAGAATGTCCTTTGCCGGTACGACCCGCGGCGGATAATAATTGTAGCCGGCCCAACAGAATCGGCACCCCTGAGAGCATCCCCTGGAGATCTCCACCAACAATCGATCACCCATTTCAGCATTAGGCGACCAAACAGCCGTCGACGGGCAGAACGTATCCTGGTTTACGAGGAAATCGGCCAATTCCTTTTCACCTCGTTTCAAGGCCCGTCGGAGCGTCCCTTCCTTTGGGTTGACGGCCGCCAATGCCCGTCCGACCCTCCGCGGAACGCCTTCGTGCACCGGCCGATACTCGAACACCGTGCCATCCTCGTTATAGATCACATCGTAGAAGGAAGGAACGTAAAAGCCGCGTCCGATCCGTGCAAGTGACAGAAGTATCTCTTCTTTCGAGTCCTGCTCCAGAATGGCATCGACCAACTGATGGGCGAGGATCTCGCCTTCCCCAACGGCGATAACATCCGTAAAATCTGCGATCGGTTCCGGATTGAGGAACGAGGCCGCACCGCCCATGATCACGAGCGGGTGATGGTGATTTCTCTCGGACGACCAGACCGGTATGCCCGAAAGCTGAAGCATACGGGCCATATTCAGATAATCGGTCTCGAAAGAGATCGAAAAAGCGACCACATCAAAATCGCGGACGGGCGTCTGCGTTTCGAGCGAAAGCAATTGTGTGCGCGAGCGTTCGTATTCCTTCAATTCTGCAGGATCCGGCAAGAAGGCACGTTCGCATGCAACATCGGGAATAGAATTGAACAGCTCATACATCGTATGCAGTCCGAGATTCGCCATGCCAATGGCGTGGGTATTCGGATAGCAAAGAGCTATCCGCAGGGCCGCGCCGCGATCGATGGTCCAACCTTCCTCGGCCGCAAGCTTTGCCCTGTAACTTTCTATGATCCGCTTATTCATCGTAAAGCCAATTAAACAGGATAACAGGCGTGACGCCAGCATACAACAAAAACGCCCCCGCACTTCAAGGTGCAGGGGCCTGTCTTGCCGATCACAATTCTATTTCTCGCTGGGAGCAAGAATGTAGGGCCGGTGTTGAACAACGAACGTCTTGTCATCCGTCGTTCCGTCCCCGTCGACGTCAACTTTTACCTCGAGCTTATAACGCTTACCCGGTTCGTGCTTCTTGGCAAGGTCGTAAGCGAGGCTGTACTGGCTGCGGAGCAGGCCGTTGATCGATTCGAGGTAGGCCGGGATCTCGCTTTCAAAGGTCATCTCGAAATGCATTCCTCCCGACTCTTTGGCAAAGGTGTTCATCGCGTTCTTTGCCTGGAGAAAGGTCATCCGATCCGGCATTCCCGGCATGACCCGAGAAGGGTCGAGATACTGCTCATACTTTTTATAAAAGAGATTGCCGGTGCTGATAATGTAGATCGGAATTCCTGCCTCCTGTATGATCTTGCGGGCTTCGCCGTAGTTGATCTTGCTAAAGGTGTCGATGCCCGAGGCTACAAGGATCACGGCCCGGCGCTTGGATTTCACCGCTACCATGCCCTGATAATCCGATTTCTCTTCCTTTTCGTTGTCGAGCACGACGCTATCGCCCCGACCGCCGAGCAAAGTGAATTTTATCGAATCAAAAAGATTGTTCTCGCGAAAAGCCGGGCGGTTGCGCAAGAGCAGGTTAATTGTCTGGTTGATGCGGGCCGGGTCGTTGGTAAAATCCGTGATCGGGGTCGGCCTGATGTCAAAGGCGATGACCGATGCATAATCGTCGGGCGGCTTTATGAATCGGGTCAGGAACTGTGCGACCGGCCGGATCGCCTCGTAAACGCCAGGTTCGAAATACCCCCCGGCCGCTGAGCCGAAGGTCTCGGTCCACTTGCTGTATTCAAGGAGCAAAGTGACCGTGATCGGAGCGTCTGGAGTCGTAAAGTTGGAAATGTCCTGCTTTACCCCGTTCTCGAAAACCTGAAAGTTCTCTTTTTTAAGCCCGGTAATGATCTGTCCGGTCTTTTTGTTGAAGACGACCGCGTCAAAACTCACGATATCGGTCTCGACCTTGATCGGATCGTCCACATAGACCGAGTTCTTTTCTTCCTCGATCCGCTTCTTCTCTTCGGCCTCTTTCTTTAGCTCCTCCTCGGTTTTCGGCGTCGGCCTGTTATTCTTCTTTCCGTCTCCCGCCTTTGTGTTATCGGGCCGCTGCGGCCGCGATTGGGCAAAGGCGCCGCTCACCGATATCAAAAATGAAAGGAAGATGAGACACGTGACGGATTTCGACGGAGTTTTCATACAGATATCCTTCGGAGGTCGATTAAGGATTAGATTCAAATTGTCCTCGTTTGGTTGTTATATTGCAAGGAATTTGACAGGCCAGCCCGGCGGTAACGGGCGATCTGCCCCGTCCCCGCGACTGCGACAAGGGCAAACGGCGAAGGCAATGGGATCTGATACTCGGGAGAAAGCTATCGTTTATTCACTTTCGGGATCGATCTCGATCTTAACCTCGAAAGCTCCCGTGTTGTCGTTCAGGTTCCCTTCGTTGATGCCGAGGAACAGCGCTCCGTCCCGCTGTGCGACAAATTCGCGGCTCGTACCGATGTAGATAAAGTCGTTATTATCATCACCGATCACCGCGATAAGAGCTCCCGTCGGCACAGCCTTGAGCAGCTTTGTCGGGTCGTCCACATCGTTCAGGCCGCCCGGAGCGCTTCGCCTGGCGCCGCCTAGACCTACCTCTCCGCTCCCCGATATACGGATCTTCTGGCCCTTGCGTACGACCCATCCAGAGTTGGTCCAACCGTTATTCGAATTGTCTGCAAGAACTTTAACGTTTACCTCAATCGGCTTCGAGCCCGAGACCTTGCGGGTCGTCGGCGGCGTGGTGCGTGATGAGGTGTCCACCACAGGCACGGTCGCTGCGGTTTCCCGTTTGTCGTTGATCGGCCGGGGCGGAGTGGATCCGACGGTGTCGGAGATCACTACCCTTGGCGGCGGTGTATTGTTGGAGACCCGGGCGGGTTTAGCCGCCGTCTGCCCCGATGTCGCGATCCCGTCAAATGCAATGGATTCGACCTCGGAAGCGGCAAATGTTAGCTCCCGGCGACGTTCGCCTTCGCCAATAACGACGACAAATCGCCCATCCTTAAATCCGGTGATCGTTCCCTTAATAATGCTTCCGTCCTTTAGACGAATGGTATCCGCAAATATAGAAACCGCCATTAGGGCCGCAACCAGAACGGATCCTAACTTCCTATAGATCGTGATGTGAGCCGACATAGATCCTCCGCGAACGATCGCTTATCAAAGCAGGTAAACCGCAAAAACAGATGATGAATGGAAGAGTAGCGTTGTAATCAAATCGGATTGCTCCGGCTGGACGAACATTATAATACGTATTTCGAGATCGGGGGGAGTCAATATTGATCGGGCTCCGATGCAAGACCTGGTCGGCTCGCTCGTTCTAATGTTGAAGCGCG
>JAJNPX010000213.1 GCA_021155145.1 Acidisarcina sp.
ATCCGTGCGCTTGTCTCATTCAGGACACGAATAAGGTTTTGGGTCTCGATCTCCCTGTAGGCCGGCTCGCCATCGCTTGTGAAGATATCGGCAATGGTCCGGCCCGTGTTCTTCTCGATATAGGCGTCGAGATCGATCCGCCCGCACTTGAGGATCGAGGCGAGGTGGCGCGCGACGCTGGATTTACCGACGCCCATGAACCCTGTAAGGGCCACACGCTTTTCGGTGTTGTTGGAGCCGTGATCGATCATCTTTCGATAATTGTGGATCGTAGAGTCCGATAAAACCCGGGGTACGAGACGGCGGCACAGCCGGCATCCACGATCTCCGTCTCGCCCTTGGCAAACAGAGCCGCGACCGAAAACGCCATTGCGATCCGATGGTCACCGAACGAATCGACGACCGCTCCCCGAAGATCCGACGGCCCGACACGAAGACCGTCCTCAAACTCCTCCACATCGGCCCCCATTCGCCTCAGGTTCTCGACGACAGCAGAGATCCGGTCGGATTCCTTTACCCTCAGTTCTGAGGCGTCCCTGATCTCGATACCCGAAACAGCCTGCGTTCCCAGCACGGCAAGTATCGGGATCTCATCGATCACGTTCGCGACGATCTTGCCGTCGATCCGGGGAACGCCGGCATTGGGCCTTCCCAGGCCGCGAACAGTAAGCGTGCCGACGGGTTCTCCGCCGGATCCGCCCTCATCAGATATCTGTACATCGACGCCGAAACGGCGAAGAACCTCAATGATGCCGGTCCGTGTCGGATTCAGGCCGACACCCGGCATTTCGATCCGTGACCCCTCAAGGCAGGCCGCAGCGACCATAAAGAACGAGGCAGACGAAACATCCGAGGGGATGCGGAAATCACGGGCCTCTAGTTGTGAGCCACCGGAGACCGTGATCCTTCTGCCGCCGCCGGCTTTATCGATCCGGACGTCGACACCGAACTCACTTAACATTCGCTCGGTATGGTCGCGCGTGGGGATCGGCTCGATCACCGAAGTGTCGCCATCGGCAAGAAGGCCGGCCAGGAGAATAGAAGATTTCAATTGGGCCGAGGCTACCGGGAGCGTGAATTCAATGGGCAATAGCGGCCTGCGTCCGCTGATCCGCAAGGGTGCGTGGCCATCATCCGACTCGACGGACGCGCCCATTTCGGTAAGCGGACCGATTATCCGCTTCATCGGGCGGCCGCTCAGCGACGCGTCGCCGACCAGGGTGGAAGAAAACGGCTGTCCGGCCAACAGGCCCGCCAATAGCCTCATCGTCGTTCCGCTGTTGCCGCAGTCCAGCGGGCGTTCGGGAGGCCTCCATCCATTATCCCCTGGCCCAATTACCGTAACGGTTGCGCCGGAAGTTTCGATCCGGACACCCAGCGCCGAGAGACAATAGAGAGTTGAGGTGCAATCTTTGCTCGTAGCAAAATTTTCGATCCGGCTCGTTCCATCGGCCATTGCTGCCAACATGGCGGCACGGTGGGAGATGGATTTGTCGCCCGGCAGAACCACAATTCCCGCCACACGCCTGGCCTTCGAAAACTTCATTGATCATATTTTAGAACGAACGGGCCGCGTTTGTCTTGACAGGCAGCTTGGCAAACCTTTACCTTACAGACAATTAATTGTGACATTTAGGG
The DNA here is from genome assembly GCA_021155145.1 of Acidisarcina sp. Taxonomy (GTDB): domain Bacteria; phylum Acidobacteriota; class Blastocatellia; order Pyrinomonadales; family Pyrinomonadaceae; genus OLB17. The sequence goes on from JAJNPX010000213.1 coordinate 1,639, forward strand.
AAGAATTCAATCTGCCGAGCCGCATTGAATCCGTTGATGAGGCGGCGCTGAGAGCGGACGATTTCGCAAGAAAGTCGGGTTTGGGCGACGACTTTATCTCGTCGATCGACCTTGCCGTGCGCGAGTCGGTCGCAAATGCCGTCAAGCATGGGAACAGGTTTGACGAATCGAAACCGGTGGAGATCCGGCTGGAGCGAACGGAAGCGGGTTTTGAAATGACCGTGCGCGACCATGGGAGCGGTTTTGACGTCAACGACATACCCGATCCGACCGATCCGGCCAATCTGCTTAAGGCGAGCGGCCGGGGTATTCTGTTTATGAGGGCTTTCATGGATGAGGTCGATTGGGCGGAGACAAATGGCGGCGGCACGACCGTTCATATGGTCAAACGGCTGTAATAAGCGGTTTGCGATTTGGACAATTACCAGGTAACTGGTCTAAAATCTGCTATCAATTCAAGATAAACAACTAGGAGAGAACAATGTCTGATATCAATATTTCGGAACGCCAGGCCGGCGATGTAACGATCCTTGACCTCGAAGGCAAGGTCACGATCGGGGAAGGGAGTGTAGCTCTCCGAAACGCTATTCGCCGCCTTCTCGGCGAAGGCAAGAATAAGATCCTCTTGAACCTCGGGAAGGTCGGTTACATCGATTCGAGCGGCATCGGCGAACTGGTTTCGAGTTTTACGGCCGTGAACAAAGAAGGCGGAACGCTGAAGCTTCTGAATCTGACGCAAAAGATCCAGGATCTGCTTGCGATCACAAAGCTTCTGACCGTTTTCGACGTTTACGATGATGAGGCGAGCGCATTGGCGAGCTATAACTAGGCGCTGGTTTGCGCGGGTTCGCATTTGCAAAGGGGCGAGTGAAACTGAGTTTCTCTTGCCCTTTTTGCTTTGGATTGGTGCATCCCTAAAGAGCTATAATTCATCATTATCTATTGCCCCGTTACCTGAGGTCCAATGAGATCATTCGTATTCCTGCTTTTAGTTTCGCTTTTGCCGAGTGCGGCCCTTGCTCAAAACGTTCCGACCGGTTTCGACCTCTCGAATCACGGTGTACGCATCGAGCCTGACAAACGCGTTATGGCCGTGCTTGCAACGCTCGAGGCCGCGCGAACGACCGATGCTGCCGGCAATTCGGTCCCCGTCATCAACACCCCGCTGTCACAGCAGGGCGCTCAATTTCGGGAACTGCTCCGCAGCGACCTGGCCGCGCTTAACGACGACCTAAGGCAAAAGATCTCTAGTTTCGTGATCGGGCACAAACGCAGAAATCCTGACAAGACCGACGCCGAGCTGATCTCTGCCTTTGTCTCTATGGCGTATGCACTTTCGCCGGCACCGGAGCTCGCCGATCCGGTAGTAACGAACGACCTGCCTGGAAGCCTTCTGGATGTTCTGGATTTTGCCCCGCTCGTTCGCGACTTTTACCGCCGGTCTAGTTTTGCCGGCAATCTTCCGGAATACATAAGATCCTACAATTCGGCCGCGGACGCGAAGATCCGAAACTCGGCCCGCGAGATGGTGAGCGAGCTCTTGAATTATCTGCATACGCGGCCGCAGCTGATCGTGATCGAACGCATTACTACCGAAACGCAGAGAACCAGGAAAACGACACTCAAGAATGTCGAATTACGTGAGCGTGAGCGAAAGTTCAACATCGTGCCCGAGCTGTTGTCGCCGGCTGGAAATATCAATTTTATCAACGTAAAGGACGATTATTATGTGGTCCTTTCGCCGGATATCGACCTTGTGCAATCAGATGTGCGCCGGGCGTTCTTGCAGTTCGTCGTCGACCCGATCGTTCTCTCGAACGCAAAGGACATAGCGACGATCCGTGACGGCGTAAAGAAGATCCTGGACGAACGCCGCGCGGCGAACCCCTCGATCTCGCCGGACGTCTACCTGACGATCTCGAGATCGCTGGTCGCGGCCATCGACGCCAAACAGTTGGAGCACGTAAAGGTACGCATCGCGACCGATCAGGCTCGTGCAAAGATCGCGCAGATGGGCGGTTCGGACCCGACCAAGGCGGTGGCCGCTGAACTCGAACTTTTCAAAAATCAGGCCGCGGACGAAACCTACTTGAGACTTTCGGAAGATCACGAGAAAGGGGCCGTGCTCGCATTCTACTTTGCGGAACAACTCAAGGGAGTTGAGGAATCTGGCGTGGACATCGCGGCCGCGATGCGCGAGATGATACTCTCATTTGATCCGGCCAAGGAGGCGGGCCGTTACGACCGGTACGCAGATGCCCGAAAGCGAGCCCTGGAAGCTCGCGAGGATCGGAGAAAGAGCATCGCAGCGGGGACGGCGGCACCGGCGGAAAATCCTGTAACGAACAAGCTGCTCGAGATTCAAAAGGTCGTCGAGGCAAAAGAATATTCAAAAGCCGAGGCCGATCTGAAACAGCTCCTCAAGGACAATCCGTCAGAGCCGCGCGTTTACTATAACCTCGGACGCGTCGCGAGCCTTACAGCGGTTGACATCGCAGAACCCGAACAGCAGGCTGCCAAACTTCTGGAGGCAAAGGTCGCCTACGAGAACGTGATCCGCGTCTCGCAGTCGCAGCCGGTCGATCCGGCACTCAGGTCCCTTGCCTATGTTGCCCTCGCAAAGATCTATGAGTTTTTCGATAACAAAGCCTATGCGATGGGTCTCTACGACGCCGCGATCAAGTTAGACGATGTGGCTGGCGGAGCATTCAAGGAGGCCATAGCCGCGAAACAAAGGTTATTGAAGGAGCAATAGATCCTCAGCCTAATCAAGTCAGAGAAGGCAAAGCCGTGAGATCGGGTTTTGCCTTTTTTACATTCTGCTTTTTACTTTTCAATTTGCAGCACCTAACTTGGAATTGTGACAACATCGAGGTCTCATAGCGGTTATGCCGCACTAATCGGCCGGCCGAACGCCGGAAAATCCACGCTTCTCAACCGCATCGTCGGCGAGAAGATCGCGGCCGTATCGAACAAGCCGCAAACGACACGCCACCGGATCAAAGGAATATTCACTAATGAAAGCGGCCAGGTCGTTTTTGTGGATACGCCGGGCGTTCACAAACCCGGACACTTGCTGAATCGCCGGATGATGGCCGCCGTTCACGACGCGATCATGTCCGTGGACGTCGTCGTCTTGATGCGCGACGCAAGCGTCTCAACCGGCAATGGCGACAGGTTCGTTCTCGAACTGGTAAAGCAGTCCGGCAAAACTTCGATCCTGGTTCTGAACAAGATAGACAAGGTAAAGAACAAAGCCGAACTCTTGCCGCTGATCGAGTTCTACGCAAGTGAGCACGATTTCACCGAGATCATCCCAGTCTCCGCATTGAAGGGCGATGCCGTCGAGGACCTGCTCGGCCAGATCGTAAAGCATCTGCCCGAGGGCGAACCGATCTTTTCGGAGGACGAGCTCACGGATCAGCCGATGCGCTCGATAGTGGCCG
>JAJNPX010000363.1 GCA_021155145.1 Acidisarcina sp.
TGTTCCGACCTTTATTCCGGGCGCTCAGGTGCGGCACGAGAAGTACGGAAAAGGTCTTGTGCTAAGACGGGAGGGAAGCGGCGACAACGTAAAACTGACGATAAGCTTTCCGGGTTTTGGCCAGAAAAAGATGATCGAAAAATTCGCAAAGCTTTCAAAGGCATAGGCTTTGCACTAAACCTCTAATAGTTAAATAGTTGTATCAAAACAATTCATTTGGAGGTTTCTATGTCACACACGATCCGATCCGGCATTTTGCATATCTTATTTTCGACCGCGGTTTCCACACTCTTCCTTGGCTGCGGCACTCTGCCGTCAACGACCAATGCAAATGCCGTAAACGTCAACGCAAACTCGAATACGGCGAATTCGAATACAAACTCGAACACAAATACGAATACGACGGGCGGGAACGGCTTGACGTTTGTCGAACCGAACGCTTATCAGGGCGTGATCAAGCTCACGCTCGAGACCGTTGGGCAAAAGCCCGGGCAAAAGGCGTCGATGCCGCCGCTCTCCGCCGTTGTGGCCAGGTCCGGAGCGGACCGCGCGATGGAGTTCGTGCTGCCGACGAACGAAAAGGTGATCTATCTGGAAAACTCGTCGGGCAAGTTCATCGTGCTGCCATCGAGAAAACAGTTTGCCGAACTCACCTCGGAGGCCCTGGGATTCGAGGTCAGGCGATTGATGATGCCCGAACAGATCATGCAGCAATTGAAGGCAATTCCGGGAGTCAAGCCCGCCGGCGAAGAGACGGTGAACGGCCGCCAGATAATGAAATATGTATATGGCGATGCGGCCGCGACGGGAACCCAGGCGGGGACGGTCGAGACCGAATCGTACTTTCTGATCGATAAAGAAACAGGTTTGCCGGTCAGAAGCGAGATCGTTTCTCAGTCAGCCTCGGGCGCCAATGTTCAGGGCGTAAAAGGTATCCGGCTAGTGACGGAGATGAGCGATATCAAAGAAACGCCCGACCCGCAGATCTTCAAGGTGCCGGCCGAGTTTGAAAAGATCGACCAGGAAAAGGTAAAGGCGCAGGCGAATCTCTTGTTCAGCGCCGCTGCGGCACTGATCGGGCAGCTTATCGATCAGGCAAATGCGACGCCGACGCCGACAGCCTCAGTGACGGCCCAATAAAGCAATGGCAAAATTCCTAATAGGGACACTGATCGGCATCGTCGCCGGCGGAGTCGCGGTCTTCTTTATATTCATAGGTGTGCCGAGGGCGGGAGCAGTGCCGGGCTCGCCCGTTTTGCCGCCCGACCCGAACGCCCCGCCCGCGGCGACGGCCGAGATCGTTCTCCGCGAGGAATTCTTTAACAGCATTCTGGGGAATATCTTTACGAATATGAACGACCCTTCGTTCGCGCTATCGAATTCGGCTCCGCAGCCCGTCGATCCGGAGTGCAGCGGCAACATCACCGTTCTGCCGGAGGGAAGCGGCGTACGGACGAGCGTCAGCTTTGCGAACGACCGGCTGGAATCGCCGCTGGCGTTCAACGGTAGCTACAATTCACCATTCGGCTGCGTCCGCTTCAGCGGATGGGCAAACTCCGTACTCGAGCTCAGATTCGATCGGGATACGCAGTCGGTTTTCGGTCAGTTCAATGTCGAAACGGTCAACCTCGAAGGAGTCAACCCGCTCGTCAACGCGATCGCGACACCGCTTGTGCAATCGACGCTTAACGCGAGGGTCAACCCGATCAAGATCGTCGATGGCAGGCAGATCGCGATCAACGTTCCGATCACCTCAGCCAACGCCAACCTCATCGCCGACGTGAACGACGTAAGGGCAGAGGTCAGGGAGAAGGCGCTCAGGCTTTACATCCGATACGGCCTCGGCAGCGGTCCACTCACGCCGGCTCAGTAGGCGTCCGCTTTTGGAATCGCCGCAAATCTCGCTTATCCTTTTCGTCAATGTATGGGAGCGAGAAAAATGAGAAATTTCTTTTCGGTTTTTGCGATGGTCGCGCTCATCGGCGTGAGTCTCGGCTGCAGCAGCCTGAATCCGTTCGGCGGTTCGTCATCGGGCTCGTCATCCGAGAAAGACAAGACCCTGAGCGATAAGGCGGTGGATACCGCGGTCGGCGAATCGAAGATAGGCGTGCCCGAATGTGATGAGGTCATGGATGCCATCTCCGCCGAGATGAACAACCCGGACGACGATTTCGTCACAAAAGCGATAAAGGCGACGGTCCTGAACCGGATCAAGGACGGGATCCGCGAGAGCGTGGAAAAGAACAAGACCGATACGACCGAATTGGTCAAGACCTGCAAAGAATTCAAGATGCAGTTCAACAAGTTCAAGGCCGAGCGAGATGCGAACAAGGCCAAATAGCAGGTCGTAGAACAAGAGAATGCCCGCTCCCGAGTGATACGGAGGCGGGCAATGTGTTTTTCAGGCCGGGCCTTTTCAGACACTCATGATCTCGGATTCTTTGTTCTTGGCGAGTTCGTCAACCTTGGCGATAAAGGTGTTCGTCAGCTTTTGCACCTCGTCGAGCCCGCCGCGCTCCTCATCCTCTGAAACTTCCTTGTCCTTCAGCATCTTTTTTAGCGTGTCATTTGATGCGTGCCGGATATTGCGGACCGCAATGCGGTGATCTTCGGCGATCTCGTGAACCTGTTTGGCAAGCTGCTTTCGCCTTTCTTCATTCAGCGGCGGAACAGGAAGCCGGATCACCTTGCCGTCATTCGACGGGTTTAGGCCGAGGTTTGCGGCGATGATCGCTTTTTCCACTGCCCCGAGCTGCGAGATGTCCCACGGCTGCACCGTGATCATCTGCGGCTCGGGCACGGCCACCGAGGCCATCTGCTGGAGGGGCGTTGATGTGCCGTAATAGTCAACGTGAACGGAATCGAGCAGACCGACCGACGCACGCCCGGTGCGGACGTTCGAAAGCTTCCGCTTGAAATCCTCGATCACCGCTTCCATCTTCGGCTTTGTATCTGAAATTACGTTTTGTACGCTCATCTTATTCTTAAACGCCGGTCGCGGCACTTTCACCGGTCGTCACGAGGGTCCCGACCGAAAGATCGCCGCAAACCGCCCTCAGGATATTTCCGGGCTGGGTCATGTTAAAGACCATTATCGGAAGGTCATTGTCCATGCAAAGCGAGATCGCGGAGGAGTCCATCACCTTCAGCCGTTTTTCGAGAACTTCCTGATAGGTGATCTTGTCGTATTTTTCCGCCTCGAGAAAGATCTTCGGGTCGGCCGAGTAGATTCCGTCCACCTTTGTCGCCTTGAAAATGACCTCTGCCTCGATCTCGAGTGCCCGAAGAGCCGCGGCAGAATCGGTCGTGAAATAAGGGTTGCCGGTCCCGGCGGCAAAGATCACGACCCGCTTCTTCTCAAGGTGGCGAAGGGCACGCCGGCGAATGAACGGCTCGGCAAGCTGCGGTATGTCGATCGCGGACATCACACG
>JAJNPX010000368.1 GCA_021155145.1 Acidisarcina sp.
CGGGGGAAGATGATAGCAATCGACCGACGTTCCGGGTTTCGCTGAGGTGACATCAAACCCTTATAGTGTCCGGTTAGGGTTCCGAGCATCTTATGTTCTTATGAATCTGGGGAGAACGGCAGAACTCCAATTTCGAACAAAGCCGAAGTTATCCGGCCCGCGTCTCGGCGAAATCAAGGATCGCCTCCGCCATCCTTTCCCCGCATCGACCGTCGGCGAAACCGCACACGTATTCGACGATCCAACGGCGTCTCTCGCGGTGAAGTTCCGGATGTGCCAGGTATGTCTTGACCGCCTCGACCATTTCTTCAAGATCATTAACAAGATAAACACCGCCCGATTCAGCGACCGGCTTGAAGTGCGGCCACTCATGATTGATTTCCCTGATCAGCTGTTGATCCGCTTGCCCGGGTTGCGGATCAAAATCCAGATTTACCACAGGCGTATCAAAGATCGCGGCGTCTATCACAACGGTGGATGAAAGGTTCACCACGACATCCGCATGGCGAAAGGTATTTATCCACTCGGTTACCTGTCCTTCATCCTGCGATCTCTTATTAAGTGCTTTACCTGCATTCTTAGACACCTGAAGTTTGACCCACGGTTCAAATGGAGAAAAAAGGGCCTTCATTTCCGCGTTGTCATGGATCGGATGCGGGCGGACCAGCATCTGCACCTTTCCCAGGTGCCCCTCAGCGATGCGGCGGGCGAGTGACACAGCCCCTGGCTTCTCATTCAGGAAATTTGGCGAGCCGATCGCATAAACGATAATTGGCAAACCAGGATCAAGACCTTGGTCAGCGCAGAATTCTTCTCTCGTTTGAAAGAACCGCTCCTGTTTTAGAGCATCAAATTGCGGAGCACCCACAACATAAACCGGTGCGGTCTTTGAATGCGGATAAAATTCGTGTAATTCACGTTGTGTTTGTTCGTTCCAAACGACATACCCATCGTACTTGAAGACCATCCGGTTCTTTGTCGAAATGTTGTCCCAGGATGGAATATACGCGATCACGGGTATACCGCATGCTTTGGCCGCAGAGAACACCGCAGGCTGCTCGAACTGGAATGGGCCGGTAGAAACCACAACATCCGGTCTTTGCTCGTGGAACCGTTTAGACGCTTCAAAGGAGCGCGGGTAGGCCATCAAGGACCTTTCGATAAGATCCTCCAAAATAACCTCGGCACGCAGCGCCGCCAACAATCTCGCGGGCAGCTTTAAAGCTCGAACAGCCAGTGTATTCTGGCTGTTTCGCCTATGTCTCGTCATGCTCTCCCGGCTTGGCAGTCGATATCGATAGTCCCATACGAACTCATTCAATCGCCGTGGAAAATTATGTCGCAGCTCTCTGAATGATCGAACCTCGGGAAATGGCCGTACCTGAATGTCTCCGGTCGTCGAGCCGGCGAGACCCTTGTCAGCATCATGAGAGGAATTCCAGATCTCGACACTTGCTCCGCCATCCAATAACCGGTCAACAAGCCCGCTATATCGAAAGACGCGATCAACTAGCAGAGAGGTCGAAAGCAGAAGTATCTTACTTTTGCTAGCGCCAGCCGCGTCGCTGGTCTGGGACGGATCTACGGACTCTCGCGTACCCACTGCGTTGTCCAGCGTCATGGCCTCACATTGGGCCAAAGGGAGGCCAACTGATTCAAGATTCATTTGTATTGAAGGGCCCTACGCTGTTGTGGCGTGAACGTGGTGAGCTCAAGATCATCCGGATAGACGATCAGCCGTTTCGACTCAGACGCCGGCGACGTGTACATGCACGTGAACATCAAACGATCCTTCGTCCGAGCTTCGCCGCCCTTATGATAGCCACGCGTGTCGGCAAAGATAATGGTGCCTTTTTTCCCGACCGCCCGCACCCATCGTCCCTCCGGATAAACTGCTCTCATTTGATCGTCGGTGGTGCGCCGCACCCCGCCTTCCAGAAAATACTCTGGCTCGATCGAACGGTACTTGCCTTTCCTATGTGTTCCGGGTGCATATGTAAACGGACCGGAGCCTTCATCAACGTCGTCGAGATAAAGGAACACCTTGAGGATGTAGTTATCCTCGCGGTCGAAATGCCAAAGCTGCGACTCTCTCGCGCTTCCTCTCGAAGCGAACGTTTTCCAGACGTTGTAGTATCGCAGCTTCGCAAACATCCCGAAATAGGCTTCGGCGATACAAAGAAAAGTCGGGTGCAGCGCAAATCTGGCAAAGACGCTTTTTGGATCGAAAGTCAACTCGCCTCCAAGCATCTCAAGGTTGAATGTCTTGCTGCCGACCTCATTCTCATCGGCTTTGGACCTAAGTTCCGTGATCTCCTCGTTTTTCGACTCGATCAGCCGGTTCACAGCGGAATCCAACACCGCAAACTCACGTTTGTCTGCAAAGAGTTCCTCGACCGATGTAAAGGCGATCCCGTCCGACCTTAGCCGGTTGACCAAGCTTCTTTCTATCGGAGTAGCAGGCGTCTCCCCGCGGATCCGGTGATTGATAGTCGGCCATAGATTGGAAGCATAACGCCAACCCAATTCGGTCCTTCGTAATTTAGAGATCAGAGTCCGAGCCTTGCTTTTG
>JAJNPX010000375.1 GCA_021155145.1 Acidisarcina sp.
TTCTTTCTATTACAACCAGAACCGGATCGAAGAACTGCAGGCGAAGGTGCAGCAATTGACGCCAAAGCCGACCCCGGAAGAGACACTTGCTCAGAAGCGCGACCGCCTGATCGCCGAGGCGACCGACCTGAAACGCGCCGAATGGACCAAAGGCAATGTAAAGGACACCGAGGGCGTCACGGGAGAGGTGGTTTGGAGCGATTCAAAACAGCAGGGTTACATGACCTTTCGCGGGCTGCCGGTCAACGACGCCAATCAAGAGGCATATCAGCTCTGGATAATTGAAGATCCGAACCTCGAGGCTCATCCGAAGGATGGCGGCGTATTTAATGTGACGAGCGGCGGTGAGATCGTCGTTCCGATCACGGCAAAGCTCAGAACACAAGATCCGAAGGCATTTGCGGTGACCATCGAGAAACCGGGCGGCGTCGTGGTCTCCAGCCGCGAGAAGATCGCCCTGCTCGCCCCTGTGAAACCTTCGTCGGTCTAGCCGCGTAGAATTTAATACAAATTTTCGGACACGGGGCGAACTTCGGCTGAACGAGGCTGACCGCTCGTCCGCTTTCCTCTTTTTATTTCGACAGATCAGGAGACAGCTATGCGAATCAAGCAGGTCGTGGCAGGTTTTCTCGTGCTTGTGTTTGCGCTCGCGGTGACGGGCCTTGCACAGAAAGGCGACAAACTCCCGCCGATCAAATCAAAGACATACAAATTGAAGAACGGCCTTACCGTCATTCTTCACGAAGACAGATCGACGCCGATCGTGACGGTCGGTACGTGGTATCACGTAGGTTCGAAAAATGAGGTAAAGGGCCGCACAGGTTTTGCGCACCTCTTCGAACACATGATGTTCCAGGGTTCGGCGAGCTACGACAACGACTATTTTACGCCGCTTCAGGAAGCCGGAGGCATCGTCAACGGCACGACCAACCAGGACCGTACATGGTATTTCGAGACCATGCCGTCCAACTTTCTCGAACTCGCACTGTTCATGGAGGCCGATCGGCTCGGTGACCTCCTGCCCGCGATGACGCAGGAAAAGCTCGATAACCAGCGCGACGTTGTGAAGAACGAGCGCCGCCAGCGCGTCGATAACGTGCCGTACGGCACCGCGTTCGAAAAGATCGGGCGGATAATGTACCCGTTGCCGCACCCGTACAACTGGACGACGATCGGTTCGCTCGAAGACCTGCAGGCCGCGTCGCTCGAGGATGTGAAGTCTTTCTTTCGCCAGTACTACGTTCCGAATAATACGTTCCTGGTCGTCTCGGGCGACCTCGACGAAAAGCAAGCCCGCGGCTGGATCGAGAAATATTTTGGGCCGATCGCCACCGGCGGTGAGATAAACCGCCCGAAGCCGGCGATGCCAAAGCTCGATAAAGAGATCCGCGAAACGGTCGAGGACAGCGTACCGCTAGCGCGTCGCTATTTTGTATGGCACGGCGTTCCGGCCTATCACAAGGACGAGGCTGCTCTCGACATACTGAGCTTTATCCTCTCGCAGGGCCGCACTTCCCGGCTCCAAGGCAATCTCCTTTACGGAAAAGAACTTGTTCAGCAGATCGGCTCCAACAACGGGACGAACGAGGTGGGCGGACTGTTCCAGGTCGTTGCGACGGCAAGGCCCGGGAAGTCGCTCGACGAGATCGAACGTGAGGTGGACGCCGAGATCGCCCGGATCAAGGCTGCCCCGCCGACCGCCGACGAGATGTCGCGTGCGCTCAACAGCATCGAATCATCGACCATCAACGGGCTTCAGACCGTGCTCGGGAAAGCCGGACAGCTCACCAGCTATGCCGGTTATCTAGGCCAGGCTGACTGGTTTCAGAAAGATCTCGACCGCTACCGCACGGTGACCGCAGCCGATGTTCAGCGTGTTGCGAACGCCTATCTTGGCGCAAACCGGCTCGTTATGTCATACGTTCCGCGCACGGGCCAGGTCGCGCGCGGAGCCCGTGAGGCGGACAGGTCCACATCAGTAAAGTCTGAGAAGAAAGACCAAGCTAAGATCGACGCGCAGGCCGCAAAGCTGCCCAAGCCGGGCCCCAATCCGAAATTTGCACTTCCGCCGATCGAGAAGACCAAGCTGGCCAACGGCCTCGAGGTTTGGATGGTCGAGCAGCGTGAGCTTCCGATAGTATCGATGAACCTCGTGCTCAAGACCGGCCAGACCAACGAGCCTGCGGGCAAGACGGGCGTTGCAAACATGGCCTCATCGCTCTTGAACGACGGGACGAAGAGCCGTTCGGCCGAAGATATCGCAAATCAGCTTCAGTCGATCGGTGCGAATGTAAACGCCGGATCCGGCTGGGATTCGACCAATGTATCGCTCTCGACCCTGACCAAGAATCTCGACAAGGCGCTCGAGATATATGCGGACATCGTTCAGAATCCGGCGTTCCCGGCTTCGGAGCTCGACAGTCTGAAGAACCGCTCGCTCATCGGGCTTCGCCAGCAGCGGTCGAACGCCAACGCGATAGCCAACAATGTATTCAACAAGGTGCTCTACGGCGATCATCCCTACGGCCGCGACAATAACGAGGCGACGATCAAGGCGATCTCACGCGAGGACGTCGTGAATTTTTACGAAGCGAATTACCGCCCGAACAACGGCACACTGATCGTGGTCGGGAGCTTTGATAAAAAGGCCCTCAAGACCAAGCTCGAACAGGCGTTCGGCGGCTGGAAGGCCGGTGACGTGAGCGCCGCTTCGATCCCGGCACCAAAGATGGCGTCGGAGCCGGGCATTTACATTGTCGATCGGCCGGGATCTGCGCAGTCGGTGGTCTCGATCGGGCAGATCGGGGTCGACCGGATGAATCCCGACTTTCACTCGATACAGGTCATGAACGCGATCCTCGGCGGCGGCATCACATCGCGGATCAGCATGAACCTCCGCGAAGACAAGGGCTATACCTACGGTGCCAACAGCGGCTGGCAGTTTCGCCGCGGCCCCGGCCCTTTTCGTGCCGGCGGCGATATACAGACGGCCGTGACGAAGGAAGCCGTGATCGAGTTTATGAAGGAACTCAACGGCATACGAGGAGGCATTCCGATAACACAGCGTGAGCTCGAATATAATAAGCAGAGCATCATCCGGCGGTTCCCTGCCGGTTTCGAGACCATCGGAGCGATCTCCAATCAGCTTTCGAACCTCGTCGTCTATGGCCTGCCCGACAGCTACTTTAACGATTACATTTCGAAGATCGACTCGGTAACGCTCGACGACGTCAATCGCGTTGCCAGGTCCTATCTGGACCCGGACCGGATGGTGATCGTGATAGTCGGCGACCGCAAGGTGATCGAGCCCGGGCTGAAGTCGATACCGACCTGGGGAACTGCGGTTCACATCCTCGATACAGAAGGAAAGCAGGTCGAATAGCACGCGGTAACACAGAAAAAGCAGAGTGTCGTCTCTCGGCACTCTGCTCTTTCATTTTGTGAACGGAGGTCATTTCTTGATCAAGACCACCGGCGACTGTTCAGCATCGAGCATCTTTGAGAAAAAGTCGCGGACCTCGGAGTATCTTTCCACGGGCACGACCGAGCGGTTCAGGACGAGCGAACGGGTGAAAAACAGCTTACCTTCTTTTTGCTCGATCGTCGTTGCGTACTTTCCAAACGGAGTAGTGATCGAAACCGGCGTCGGCATTTCATCGACCACGAAATTTGGCGGCAGATTGAAGGTGGCCTTTTCGGTGAACGAATTCGCCTCGAGCACTATCGGGTTTTTCCTTGATTTGGAGGTAAGGTAAACCGACGTGGTGCGGTTTGCGATCGCCGGTTTGAAGATCAGCAGCCGATTCTGCATCAGCTGACCGTAGGACGGGGCCGAGAATTCGACATCCAGGTCGAAGGCGGATTCGCTGTGGCGGTCGCTGGAGGAGAGCTTTTCGAGTTTTGCGCCCGTTGCGCCGCGCGTCAGCCAGCCCTCGATCGATCGACTGAAATCGTTGCTCGTAAGAGAACGCAGCATCGTGCGTGCTCCGCGTGATTCCTGGCCGCTCAGACGCTCGAGCATGATCCCCTTCACGCTGCCGTTCTCAGCTATGGTAACCTCCGTCTCTCGTCGCCAAGCGTTAAAATCGGCCGGCGTTACGGGCATCTCGATCAATCCCCCGTCACTTCCCGCGATAAGAAGCGCTTTGCTTCCCTGCAAGTAATCGGGAAGGTCGCCGACCGGCGTGAACTGATCGGTCGCGTCAAACATCAAAAGCCTGCCAAAGGCCGGATGCTCAAAGATCGTGGGCGACTTCGTCTCCGGAGAAACCTTTACGGCAATGATGCAGTGGTTGAACTGGCTTGGCGAGGCCCACTCCTTTTTTACAAAATTCGGGTCACCCGAATATATGGCCAGCGGATAGGATTCGATCCCCAGAGAACGCAGCATAGCACGCATCAGGTTGGCCTTGTCCTTACAGTCGCCATATCCTCGGTTGAGCACGGTATTTGAGGGCCGAGGCCGCATTCCGTTGCCATAGCCGACACCGATGTCGATCGAGATATATTGCAGATTCTGAACAAAGGTGCCGATCGCCTGGATCTTTTCAAGTTCCGTCTTTGCCTCAGCGGTAAGGTCGCGCGCTTTTGCCGCGACGGAATCGTCCACGATGACCTGCGGATCGTGCAGATCTGAGGTCCAACGGGAAACCTCCGCCCAGTTTGCAAATGAACGGGTCGCCGACTGCTCGTTAGCGGGCGGATAATAATTGACCGCCAGCATAGGCGCGAGATTAACGAACGAGGGGCTGAGGGGCTCCGCCGCTATCTCGGGAAGATCGCGCAGCTCCCACATATAAGTACTGCCGTTAACCTGCGGCGTCAGTGCCGCTCGGTTAAAGGTGATGCTGTTTGCCGTCCAGCCATTCGGGAGCGAGAGCGTGAATCTCGAAAGCAGGGTCGGAAGGTCGTCCTGAAAGCTCCATCTGTCTTGATAAAACAACGGCTTGTCGTCGGTCGTCGTCGTGTATCCGAAGACGTATCCTACGTCGGAATCATCGGAGGCATCGATCACCTTGATCCGGCCCTCGTCGTATATGTCGTCCGGGTCGGATATCCGGTCGATGATCGATTTCTTGCCATAGGCTTTCGTAGCGCCGGACGGAGCGATCAGCCACGCCTCCATATCGCGGACCTGGCTGAACTTCGATAGATAGAAAGCGATCGCGACGGCCTCGCGACGGCCATCTTTCGTAAGGATCCGCACGGCATTGCGCTCGACCGTGACGAGCTTGCCGCTGCTTTCGAGAGTTACATGCTGCTCCCTGTGCAGCACAACGGCCCTGACCGCAGATTCAGTGCCGGCGGGCCGTGTCTGCGCGGCCTGCCTAAGCCAGGCGGGTGCTTCGTCGCCGGCAAAGACCGATAGCTGAATGAACAAAAGTGAGAATATCAACGCCGCAAACCGAAAAAGAAATATGTACATTCCAGTTACTCCTAGGGCTCTGCTAATTGGACTTCAAAGAGATCGTATGGGAATCGATCTTGTGAAACCCATCCCAAAGATTCTTAAGAGGCTGATAGGATTTTGCCGGGAACAGGATCTTGCTATTTCCGCCGAAATAGAACTTTCGGTCGAGGAGAAGCTTGTTATTTGCCCGGTCGAGGCTGAGCTTTACATCCAGCAGCCCTATTTTTCCGGGGTCGCTGAGAGGCGAGGGGGCGTCGGCGTTGTCCAGTTCGAAACCTTTCGGCAGCGTGATCTGGACGTCATCATGTTCAGACCACGGGTAGCGAAAATAGACATCGTACTTACGGGTCGAACTCGAAAATACCGGATTGTTCCCGTACTCGAAAAAGCTGGGCTGCAGGAACAGACGCTTACCTGTCTTTTGCGCATAGCTGGGAATTCGTATCCGGTAGCGCTGGATGATCGGCTTGGAATGATCGGTCACATTCTCGATGGTGATGCCGGACACCTCGGCGGTGCTTACCCTCCGCTTAAGATCTTCCTTGAGGTCCTCTTCGAGCTTCGACGGGGATTCGTCGTACTTGTCCAAGCGATAACTCAATGCCATCTGCCCTGTCAGCTCTTCCGTTACGTCGCCCTCGAGGGTGCCGTCATCCGATAGCGTGAAACGTCCCGAGCGTTTTACCCTCGTCCGATCGTGCTGGGTAAGCGGGGTTTCGATCCATTGGATCGTCTTTTCACCGACAAGGAGCGCCCATGTATCTTCCTCATACCAGGCGAGCATCCCATACGGAAGAAACTTAAGCCCCGGATTAAAGAGCCTAGGTTCGGTCCCGACCCGTACGGCTACGGCCGCCAGATGAATGAAGTTTTCGTTCGTCATGTTGGGATTGAAGAACATCTTGCTGCGATCGCTTGTAAGGGCGACCGTCACGTCCATCCCAAGCGACGCGGCCATCGAGCCGAAAAGCATGTCGATATAGGCAGCGCTTCCCATTTTTCGTTTAAGGACATCGTTGAGCGACGAGATCTTTGGAAGCTTTCGCCTCTCCTCGTCGGTCAATGTAGGATCGAACGTGGTATTGCGGATCTCGTTCTGAACGAAATCATAGATCTTCCTGAGCTTGCCTTCATCCGACGTTTCACCGGCGGTCACCTCTAAGGCGGCTTTCGCAATGTCTTTGCCGCCCTTCAACATAAACTCAGCCCACCTGGCGTTCTGGGCAGCAACAGCGGCCCAATACGTTCTCGGATTACTCGGGTCCTTTACAACAAAGGATATGCTGAACGCGGAGACATCGGTCAGGGCCATGCCCGACGAAGTTAAGAGAATCCAGGGGCGGACCGAATCCTCGGGAGGCATCCTGGGCTCATCCTTGAACGACGGGACGTTCGTCCGCTTTGCGATCCAGTATCCGTTCTCGTGCTTTTCAAACTTGACCCCGGTTAGGTTATACGGCTGATAGTTGGGTTCGCGCTTGTTGTACGGCTTATAGTAATAAGTAAGGCTCTGAACCGGCACATCCCGCTGAAGAGCCAATCGCATGCCGGCCGCCCCATTGTCGTCGATCGACTCCCGGTAACGGTACTCGACAATCACGCCCGGTTCGATATTCGGAACAGCAAAAGATTTGGCCTTCAGTTTTAACCCGCCGACCTTCACGATCTCACGGTCGAAAATATCCTTTTCCGTGACCTCGACCGAAGTTCCATCGGCCCTTACGACGCGAGCCGTGAGGTCCTTGATCTTCGTGCCGCGGAGGTACGGTATATCGAATTTGCTATATTTTTCGCGGCCTCGCTCTGTAAAGACCTTTACGCGAACGTAATGGCGCATTGAGAGGTCGTTTCTGGAGCTGTCATCGATCCATACGTCCCAAAAAAGGGCTTCGGCATCGGCATCCTTTTCCGCAACGGGCGACTCGAGCTGTAGTTCTTCAGGGGTAACGGGCCGCCAGGTCTTATCCTGGCCGAATGTGGTGAAAGAAAGGGCTGCGAACGCGCAAAAAAGCCAAAGCACCGAAAACGGCTTGGCAAGGGAGGTCTTAAACATAATCTCCTCGAAATAAGGGGCCGCAGGTATGCGGGGTTTAACTTCGGTTTACGCGCCCGGGTTGCCAGCGCGATTCGGATGTAACGGTGATCAGCAAGTGAACGTTGGAAATATAATAGATAAAGAAATCGAAATCAAGATATTTTTCCGAAAATTGGTATGCCCTGCGGTGTGGTATAATTCGCCAAAACTTTTATTAATTAGAACTTAGGAGCCTAAAAATGTCATTGGATCTTAGCAAGATACAGGAACTCTTGGGAGGTGACGCCGAATCACTTCTCGGACATGTATCGAAAACTATCGATAAGAACGACCTTCATCTGCCGGGCGGAGATTTTGTGGACCGCGTTTGGATGTATTCCGACCGAAACCCCGCGGTGCTCCGCAGCCTGCAGACGCTTTATGGTAACGGCCGACTTGCCGGTACGGGATATCTCTCTATACTGCCGGTAGATCAGGGGATCGAGCACTCGGCTGGAGCTTCGTTCGCACCGAACCCGCAGTATTTTGACCCTGAAAACATCGTAAAGCTTGCGATGGAGGGCGGGTGCAATGCGGTCGCTTCGACATTTGGGGTGCTTGGTTCGATCGCACGGAAATACGCGCACAAGATCCCCTTCATCGTGAAGATCAATCATAACGAGTTGCTCACGTTCCCTAACCAGTTCGACCAGGTGATGTTCGGGACGATCGAACAGGCCCGGAACATGGGAGCCATCGCGGTCGGCGCGACGATATATTTCGGGTCGGATCAATCTACACGGCAGTTGACCGAGGTTTCCGAGGCCTTTGCCTACGCCCACGAACTCGGCATGGCGACCATACTTTGGTGCTATCTTCGCAATTCGAAATTCAAGACATCGGAGGGCGATATGCATACGGCGGCCGACCTGACGGGCCAGGCGAACCATCTTGGCGTGACCATCCAGGCGGATATAATCAAGCAGAAACTGCCGGAAAGGAACGGCGGATACAACGTCCTGAACACGGAGAGCAGCTACGGCAAAACGAGCCCAAAGATCTACAGCGACCTAACGAGCGACAATCCGATCGACCTCGTCCGCTATCAGGTAGCCAATTGCTTTATGGGCCGTTGCGGCTTGATCAATTCAGGCGGCGAATCCAAGGGGGCGAGCGATCTGGCGGATGCGGTGCGTACCGCCGTAATAAACAAACGTGGCGGCGGATCGGGACTGATCTCCGGCCGAAAGGCGTTTCAGCGACCGATGGCCGAGGGCATCGAGCTCCTGAATGCGATCCAGAACGTATATCTGTCAAAGGACGTGACTGTCGCTTAGAAGTCCCAGCAACCATTTTGCGAGCCCGCGCACTTGCTATGGCAGAACGATCAAGTCGGAAGTCGCTCTCCTGCTTTCGCGCGGGCTTTCGCAACTCCACGATCATTTCATCGAATAACTTCGGTAGACCGTGGCGATCCATGCATCGGTCTTGATAAAACCCGAGCCGGCTTCCTTGAATTTATCAGGCAAGCCGGCTTTTTGTATTTCTTCAAGCGACTTTCCCGCCTTCATTGCGTCCGTAACGATCTTGGAGGACTCAA
>JAJNPX010000383.1 GCA_021155145.1 Acidisarcina sp.
GAGGTAAGCATCATAGGTCGGCGCCTGGGCCGCCGTCGAAATGCAGAGGGTGAAAAGCAATGTCGAAATGTAAAGTGATCGATACATATGATCGCCTCCCTATTGCCTTGCGTGGCTTTGTAACGGCTGGTCCTTTAAAAGCTCTCTGGCCCTTTTCAACATCTCTGTTAATTTATCCAGGTTCAAGTCATCCGTTTTCTTAAAGCTGATACTGCTGGCGCCGATCTTTACCTTGCCAAGTGCGTCGCCGTACTTTTGAGTGAGATATTTGTTGTCCTCGACCGCATTGACATAAATACTGATGTAGTTCTTTTGCAAGGCAAGGCCGATCTTGAACCACTTCACGGTCTTCCCTTTGCGTTCGTAAGAAAGGTCGCCGTAGCCGATGATGTTTTGCTCGCTGCCGCCCCAAAATGTGCCGGTCCAGAGAACGCGCTCTTCGCCTTTCATGATCTTGGCGATCTGTTTGTCGAGTTTCTCGACCGCCGTCCGCGTCTCGTCCGGCAGCGATGCGATGAATTCATCCGGGCTCGTCTTTACCTTTTCCATAGCCTATTTCCACTGAACTAATTCGCGGGGCGCGCCTCTATCAGTGCGGCAAGTTCCGCCAGAAACCTGGCCGGGGATCTTCCGCCGAAGATCTGCGGCGCGCTCGAATTTGCTTGAACCGCGACGGCGATCTTCTTATCCGGAAAATACATCATTTCCGTCATATATCCGGGAAAGAAACCGCTGTGGCCGTAAGCCGTACCGGCGGACGTTTGTCTGATAATGACGCCGAGGCCGTATTTCGCATCGCGTCCGAGCATCGGTGCGGCGACGCCGTCGAGCATTTGCGGTAAGAGCGAAGCGTCAAACGCCTTGCCCTCATACATCATCTTTGCCCAGCGGGCGAGGTCTTCACCGGTCGAGGCCCACCCGCCGCCGGTCCATTCGAACTGCGGATTGATTATGAACTTCCCGTTCGCGATCATCTCGTCCTTCCCGCCAAAGGGATTTTTGTCGCCGGCATAGCCCTGTACTACGCCCTTCAGCACAAGGCCGTCCTGAGGGATGGTATTTGCGAGCTTCAGTTTCTTGACGACACGTTTGTTCGCCTCGTCATAAAACCTGTTGCCGGTGACCTTTTCGATGATCATCCCGAGCACGATATAGTTCGTATCCGAGTAATCCCAGCCTTTGCCCGCTTCGAACGGCGCCTTTTCATCGAGCAGGTAAGAGAGGAGCTCGGCCGGTTTCCACGACTTTTCGGGGTTTGCCGTGAGGTCGTTTGTAAAGGTGTCCTTGAATTCGTATCGGACAAGTCCGCTGGTGTGGTTCATCAATTGACGGACGGTGATCTCCCTCGCATTGGGCAGGCGCGCGAACCAGGTCTCGGTGCCGAGGTATTTCTCGATCTTATCGTCGAGGCCGATCTTGCCTTCCTTTACAAGCTGCAACGCTGTCGAGACAGCAAACGTCTTGCCGGTACTGCCGGCGAGCATCCGGTCGGTCGGCTTCATCGGTGTCTTCGCATCGCGATCGGAATACCCGACGGCGAGGCCGAACGATTCGCCATTGGCTAATACCACGCCGACCGTTGCACCGGGGAACTTACCTGCTTTGTGCCACTCGTCGAGCCTTAGCCGGATCTCCTTTTTGAGGACGTTCGTCCCTGTCGCGGTGACCGGCCGCTGCCCGAATGAAGCGGCTGCCCCCACGGTAAGGGCGATGATCAGAAACAGTTTGAGAGTCGATCTCATTTACTTTTTCTTGTAATACGTCCGGTCAACTGACGTCCATTTTTCGGGGTTCCAAAGGTCCGCGTCGAGCGGCACATTGGCTTGAATATCGCTATACTCTTCGGTGGTTGTCGCCTTGCCGTCAACAAAGAAGAGCACCTCGAGGGCAACCCATCCGCCTTTCACTTTCTGATATTTATTGAATTGCGTTTCAGCAACGCTCTTCCTGTCGCGACCGGCCGGCTGGATCAGCCGAACGAAAACGAGGTTCTTTTTATCGACCCAGAACTGAGGCGTTGTGACATCACCTTGTTTCGCGCCGACCACATAGACATCTTTCCCCTGCCATTTGTCTTTGCGGATCACGGAAAGGTCTATTCCCATTCCCTTGACCTGCGCGATCGTCGTCTCGGCCGGTTGGCCGTACACGTCAAAGCCGAGCACCATCAATGGGTGAACGAATGGGCGTCCTGCGCCGGCCTTGCCGTCACGAAACGAAAAGATCTTGCCGTCGGCAAACAGGATCCCGTTGCCTTTGTCTATCGGGTCGATATCGATCCGCAGCTTTCCCGGCAGCGACATCGCCTCGTACCAGGTTTCCGAGCTTGTGGTGCCGTCCGGCTTGTGCGTGATCGTCTTTTGGACGAAGGTCAGCGTCTTATACCACTTACCTTCGTACTTTTTATGCATCGCTGAGATGAGTTCCTCGCCGGACCTCATCTCGCCGGCAAAAACGGTCGCCGCACCGGGCAGCAGCGCAATGATCAGTGTCAAAACAATTTTCATAGTTCTTAATTTACGGCCGCTGAGCAGAAAGGTTTAGGGCCGGCTTGGTCTCGCCGCGATGGCAGGTGGTGCAATTGATCGTTGGCGGCGTCCCTTTAAGGTTCTTGATCTTTGAGAGCAGGCCGCCGTTGATGGTCGTGACCATCGCCGACATTTCGCGGGCGATCTGCTTTTGCGGCTTGTCCTCGGCCTCCCACTTTTCGGGGATGTGACAATGCGTGCAATTAACGCCAAGAGAACGCGCAGAGCCCATTTCCATTATTGCCAGGAGCTGCGCGGCGGGCCTGTCTTTTAGCCCCGGAGTCTGGATATTCCTGAACACCGAGGATGCAGGCTCCCTCTCCCGCCCCTTGATCTCGGCACGGAGTTTCAAAATTGCGGCCGCCTGATCGAAGTCTTGCGGCGAATTGGGCGTCGGTGTGGCCTGTGCAAAGGCCGCGGCGGGCCGCCGGCCTTCTCCTAAAAAGCCGAACATCGCCGCTGCAAGGGCAACCAGCAAAAATGCCAGAAACCGTTTCATTCTCTGTTTTGATGTGATGTCCTTCATTTTTTTCTCGCATAGGTAAGGTCGAACGATGTCGTCCAGGTCTTTCCGCCATCTGTCGAATTCTCGCCGTGCTGGCGGACCTCGCCATTGGCAAGTTTTGAAAAGGTCATTTTGGCGAGCGTCGCCTTTCCCCCGATCACCGTGTCTGCCACGAGGACCATTTTTCCGTCCACCAGGCCGCCGATGTAATGTGTAAAGGTTCCCTTGTCACTGACCCAGGTCTGGTGCCATTTCTTGTCGTTCGTGTCGTAGATGTTGAAGCTCTTGCCGTTGGTGCCGCTGCCTCCGGCCCAATTCTCAAAGATGATGCATTGGCCGAGGATCAGTTGGACGCTGCTCGTGCCCGAAGGGACGCCGCCCTGGGTCGATCGCACATCCCATTCGCCGATCCAGAAATCGAACTGGCGGTATTCAGCGGAGGCCTTGCAGGGATTGACTGCCAGATCGGAGCGGCGCACAAGGTCCTTGAACCCGGCGTCTTCCTTCCATGCCGCGAGATCTTTTTCCGCGGTCAGCGTTTCCGGCGCGATGCCCCCCAGGGCCAGGCTTTTCTCTATCGTTTCAAACGCTTTCGTTTTGTCACCCGAGCGGGCATAGGCCCGAGCCAAAGCCAATGCAAAAACCGCGTTTGGCGAGGCGGCCATCGCAGCCGCCAGATTTTCTCTGGCCTCGGCGGTGCGGTCAAGGTTCAGTTGGATGATGCCGAGGCGGTATTTCGCGCCCGTATTGGCGGGCTCTTCGGCCACGATCTTTTCATAGGCCGCAGCGGCCTTTTCCCATTCAGATGCCTGGTAAAATCTATTTGCCTCCGCCCTCATTTCAGCAGTGACGGCCGACGCGGGCGGCGTCTGCGATCTGACGCCCGCATAGAGCGAGATGATCCCGATCAAGATGGAAATGCCGGTTAAACGCATAACTTTTCCGGACTCAAGGAGAAAGAGCCCGCTCCTTTCATTTTCTTCGTTTTGCTGGGAGGAATTCTTTAGGGATAGGATTGTTTGGCCGCTCATCGTCCCAGCTTGCCGACGATATCCACCAGCGGGTTCCATCCCAATATAATTCGATGCTGTTGATGCCGCGTCCTTTATCGGTCATATCGTCGTCATTGAATTCATACGTCGAAAAAACGTGGGCGATGTTGCCGAAGCGGCGGACGACGCGGTTTATCTCGCGTTCGTGAAAACCGTTCGCAACGAATGCTCCGTTCGTCGCGTCGACGTATCGCTGGTGGTCCATCACGCTCGCGCGTATCTTGCCGTCCTGCTCGCTCATTCCAACAAAGCGGACATCGGGCATATAGAGTGTCTTGTCTCGTGACCATTGCCGGGGCGTCCCCTTCGAGCCCGAGATCGTTTCGTAAAATGCTCTGACGATGCCGTCGATCGTTGACACATCTTTCGGGTCGGCCTGTTTCGTCTCGATCTTGACCGCTTTCAGGTCGCGGTCGCATTGGAACTCTAACGTCGATGCCCCGTTCGCGATCTTCCAACCGTTCTCGGTGCGGACCAGATTGAATGTATTCGTCCCGCAATGCGAGAATTTATCGCCGACGTAGAATGTGTATCGGCCGGTCACGATCGCCAGATCGCCCGCGATCCGCGCCTCGGGCGACGGCATAGATTCAATAAAGTCTGGGCCCTTTGCCTCAGAGATCATCTTGGCAAACGCCTCGCCCGAGAGGATGCGCGTCGTCGAAATGCCCTTGCCGTCGCGCGGCTTGTCGATGGCGACGAGCTGCCCTTCCGCTGAGAAGACTGACCTTATTTGTTCGGCGTTCTTTGCTTTCATCCCGGCGAAAAGCCGATCTACGACGCCGATCGCAGCTTGTTTGTCGTCTTGGGCGACGGCCGTTATCGCGGCTGTCAGGATGATAAGGAACGCGATTAATTTGATCGTCATACTTTACGTTTGTTCGGAAAATTTGATCTTCGGCAGAGCCTTTTGTATCGCCTTGGCTCCATCTTCGGTTATCTTCGATTCACCAATGAGGAGAACCTCAAGCGAGTTGATCTTTTCGAGCGACTTCAACCCGGCATC
>JAJNPX010000391.1 GCA_021155145.1 Acidisarcina sp.
GCATTTGTTCCTTCAAAAAACGGAAGTGGGCTAGCCGAGCGTTAAAGTACAACGCTTAAAAGCGACGTTAACCGAGCAATAGCGTGAAGCCTTATTACTCGACGTAATCTTGCCTAGGCAGGAAAGGTTTTTGTATGCCACCTGCGGTAAAAAAGATCGGCAAAGAACGTCAAACGCGGAAGTCGTACTAGGATCCGAAGCCCTAAAAGTAATACCAACAGCCGGCCTCGCTGAACGGCGGGACTGCCAATTATCTGACCGCTACTTATCCTTCGCAACAGGGTGCGAGCTTCCTGGTTCTGCCCGAGGATGTAGTGGTTGATCGCGACCATTAACTTATCTTCGGCGCGGTGAGCCTCATGCGCGGCAAGAGCCTTTGACGTTGCAAGCTGCTGTCCGCCTTCTGCCAAGTACCTATCCAGGATCTGAAAATGCTTTTCCTCTTCGGTTCGAACGTGATAGTACTTTTGGGTCCAGTTACCGTGGCCATGACGATAGCGGAATAGATGCTCCGGCAGAATTCCGATTTCGTACTTTCGCGATATCCGAAGCCACATTTCGAGGTCCGACGCGATGTCGAATTCATCCGCTCGATACCCACCAACATCTTTGTAAACCGATGCCCGCACCATACTGCTCGGCGCCGGAAAGAACCTGTTCTTATACGTCAGCAAAGCGTTAAGAACGACCGGATAATCTAACGACACTTTTGAGCGCAGCTCCTCGGGGATGCTCAGCCGACCGTATTCCTTACCCTCTGCGTTGATAAAAATATCGTGGCAGAATAACGCGCCCACCTTTGGGTGCTCTTCGAAAAACTCAACTCCGCGTTCGACGATGTTCGGCTCATATACGTCGTCGGCGTGGTAAACAGCGATGTACTCGCCGGTCACCATTTCGAGAGCCTCGTTCACGTTTTGGTATTGACGCTTGTTTCGTGCTTGTCGGTAATACTTCACCCGATCCCCGTAACTTGCGATTATCTCCGGGGTCGAATCCGTCGAGGCATCGTCCATCACCAGTATCTCGACATTCGGGTAAGTCTGGTTCACGATCGAATCGAGGCTCTCGCGGAGATAGCGTTCGCCGTTAAAAACGGGCACGACTATTGAGACCAGTGGAGATGTGTTTTCGCTATCGGACGCAGATCCGTTCATCGTTCTGTCAGCAGGATGCCAAGTCTCGGTGCCACGTCTGCGACGTCCTTGTTCTCGTAATACCACTTCATCGTCTTTCGCAGGCCTTCCTTAAAGCTCGTCTGCGGTTCCCAGTCGAGAACGCTCCGCGTTCTGGTCAGATCGGCGGCACGGCTGAAGACCCCGACCGGTTTGGACGTATCGAAATTTATCGAAGTGGGGTTGAATCCCGATTCCTCAAAGATCATTTTTGCCGAGTCGATGATCTTGACATGCTCGGCGGTGCCGATGTTTATCGCGGATCCGTCCGTGATCTTTTCGGCCGCTCGGATCATACCGTCCGCGATGTCGCCCACGTATGTGAAATTACGGTCCTGCTGGCCGTCTCCCCAGATCTCGTACGGATCCATCTTGACGAATGCCTTCGCGATCAGCGCGATGACGGCATGCGTCTCATTTTCACGCTCGCCGTAAACGGTAAAGAGCCGACACGAGACCGATTTCAATCCATACTGCTTGTTGTAGGCCTTGAGACTCATTTCGCCCATCAGCTTTGCCCAGCCGTATTCGCCATCCGAGAAAGCGCACCCTTGCTCGAACGGGTTCGCCCACTCTTCCTTCAGATAGACCATGTTCCCGTTCGTCGGCTTGACCTGCAACTGTGTCGGGTAAACGCACGCCGAGCTGGCAAAGCAGACGCGGTCGACCTTGGCCTTCATCGCCTCGTCGAATACGATGCCGTCGAGCACCATGTTGGAGGCGCAATCGGCGGGATGCGTGTCGATGAATCCCCGGCCGCCGTGGCAGGCCGCGAGGTGAAAGACGACCTCGATATCCTCCATCGCCCGGCGCGTAAAGTCACGGTCACGCAGATCGCCCTGCAGGAATTCGATCCGATCGATGCTCTCATGCAGATTCTCAAGCGCACCGCTCGAAAGATCGTCCGCGACCCGGGCCTTCGCACCCAAATTCACAAGTCTGTCAGTCAAATGACTGCCAATGAACGATGCACCGCCGGTGACAAGCACCTTTTTGTCTGTCCAAAAATCCATAAGAAGATCCTCGAAAGATCAGGTTTTCTAGTTGGTAGATCTCTTGTCGCCGTTACGCGCCTCGAGAAACGACACGCATTCCGCGAGGATCGTCTCGAAATCTCTCGCGTTGAAATTCAATTCCCGCCTTGCCTTGCTCGAATCATAGTACTGAAACCGGCTGGCGAGCTGGTGAGTAATAAAAGTGATGTGGGGCCGCCGCCGCGAGATCAACGCAACCGATTCGAGCATCGCCGCCGCGAGC
Organism: Acidisarcina sp.; assembly: GCA_021155145.1. Lineage (GTDB taxonomy): Bacteria > Acidobacteriota > Blastocatellia > Pyrinomonadales > Pyrinomonadaceae > OLB17. The sequence continues at coordinate 2,433 of JAJNPX010000391.1, forward strand.
CACGTCACTGCCCGGGGCAGAGGAAAAAAGCGCGGTTTCAAATTCTGCGCTTTCGCGGCAAGCTGTGCGATCCGTTTTAACGGGAGATTGTCACCGCCGAGGATGTATCGCTCACCGGTCTTGCCGCGATGCAGCGCCGCGATGATCCCTTCGACCACATCGTCGACGTGGACGATGCAGATCCCACCGGTAAAGTACGGAATAAAGCGCTTGCCGCGAACCTTTTCGACGTGTTCTGCGACACGGTATGCGTCTCCATACGGTCCCCAGATATTGCTCGGATTCACGATCACCGCGTCCAACCCCTTTCCGACGGCGTCGAAGACGATCTCTTCCGCACGCTTTTTCGAAATATGATAATTGAGCGACGTGTGTTCGAGATTGAATTGGAAGTCCTCACCTGCCGGACGCTCGTCCTCGGGAATGCCGATCGCCGTGATCGAGCTCACAAAAACCAGCCTCTTTACGACCGATCGTTGACAGGCATCGACAACATTTCTCGTTCCCTCAATATTTATCTCGTTTTGGATCTTTTTGTGGTGTCCCC
>JAJNPX010000222.1 GCA_021155145.1 Acidisarcina sp.
CTGGTCCTCACATTCTTCGACAATTTCAATCGTCCAAAGTTCCTGTTCGAATTCGACCTTCCGAAGGAGGTCCGGCGAAAGCTGACCCAGACGATCGCGAACCGCAGCATCCGTCTCTGGCAATCCGTCTTTATCATCCTCGCGTTCTCGGTCTTTGGATTTCAGGTCTACTGGACATATTTTGCCGAAGACTCGAACGAAAAGTTTCAGGAGCTGGCATATAAGGACCTTCGCGGAAGACGGACGACCGCGGCGAACCTGCGTGGCTGGATGCTCGACCGGAACGCAAAGCTCGTCGACGCTCTCGCATACTATAAGGTGAACCAGAATGGCGACATCGTCCGCGCTTTCGCGCTCGAACGCGAAATGGCTCACCTTCTCGGGACCGAGCGCGGCACGCCCGGCCTTGAACGCACGCTCTATAAACGCGTTGCGGACCCCTCGCCCGAAGCGTGGGAAGTGCTGACAACGATAAAGCGAAAGGAAGACGAACAAAAGGATGTCCGGGTGACGATCGACCGCGACCTGCAGTCTTACATCGCCGCTCAGCTCGACGGCAAGAAAGGGGCGATCGTCGTACTGAATCCGCAAAACGGCGATATTCTCGCGATGTACTCAAATCCTTCGTTCAACCTTGCCGAAGCACAGGACCTTGAAGGTTATTTGAAACTCGAAGGCAACAACCGCGATAAGCCGCTGCTTAACCGGGCCACGCGTGAGTTCTACGTGCCAGGGTCGACCTTTAAGACGTTTACACTGATCTCGGCATTCAGGGCGGGCAAGCAGAACTCAATGTTCCCGAGCTACGCCGACGGTTTCAAGCCGACGCGCGGTTCGCGTCCGATAGTCGACGCTACCCAAAAGCTCCAACCCGACGGTTCGGTCACGGGTGTCTGCGACGGCGGCTGCGAACCCAAGAACATTCAGTTCGCCTATCAGGTATCGAGCAACCAGTATTTTGCACAACTTGCGATCGAACTGGGCCGTGAGAGGCTCAGCGAAACGGCGCGGCTTTTTGGGATCGCTCCTGCCGAGACTCCGAGCGATGCCCTCCTTCCTAAATTCTTCCCAAACATCCTTAATACAAGCACGCCGGCAATAGCGAATGCCATCGCACCGCAGCAATCGACGATAGTGACCGGCAAGGACATTTCGCTTTTCGATCTCGGGATCGAGGGCATGGGCCAGGGTTATGCGGGACAGATGACGCCTTTTCAAATGGCGCTGATCGCGTCGGCACCGGCGAATATGGAAGGCCGGCTAATGAGACCCCGTATCGAGGCAGATCAACCGCCGCAGATGTTCGCACAACTGCTGTCACCGCAGCAGGCGGCACAGATTCGCACGATAATGTCAACCGTGACGGAAGAACCCGGCGGGACAGGAACGGTCATCTCGGCAAAACTCGCCGGTACGGGCATCCGAACGGGCGGAAAGACCGGAACGGCAGAAAAGCAGGCACCGGTTTACGATGCCAAGACGGGAAAACTGAGAACCGAAAAGAAACGGCGCAAGAACGATAAAGGTAAATGGGTCGAATATGACGCTCCGGTGATGTACGAGAGAACGGACAGTTGGTTCATCACGATCGCTCCGTTGGAAAATCCTCAGGTAGCGATCGCGGTCGTGGTCGAGGCGGGCGGGTTCGGTGCCCGGACGGCGGCACCGATCGCCGCCAACGTGATCTTAAAGGCGAGAGACCTGGGCCTTCTCGGCGATCAATACAGGCCGCGGCGGGCTCCGGCGGCGAAACCAAAGAAGCGTAAATAAGGATATCGGATCTGAAGAACAGAACGTCATCACATTTTTTCATCCTGGTGCTGATCGTCCTTGTGACGGCGATCTCGCACTACTCCATATATTACGGCGGCTTGATCCGCGGATACGAGACGTCGTCGCTCGCGGCGTTTCGCAATATCGGCATTCTCACGATCCTGGCCATCCTTCCTGTTTTCATAAAGAAATTTGGAAAGTACGCCGGTAACTGGACGCTTTATACCTCGGCCGTGCTGCTTTTTTCGATCGGCCTCACGGTCCAATACAGGCTCTTCAGCGATCCGGAATATACATCTCGCAAGGATAAGGCCGAGGCCCGTCAGGCCAAGATCCGCACGGCGCAGATGCACTATATTCAGGAGAATTACTCCGCCGAAAAGAAACAGATAATGGGCCTGCTGCCGACGCCGCCGTTACCGGTCGATCTTTCGGCCGAGCAGCCGCGACCGGCTCCCGACACCTGGTGGACCGTGCTTACGTCGTGGCGTACGGTCAACCCGATCCTCGGCATCCTCGGGCTGCTGGCGGCTTTTTTGCTTGTCCGCAACGAGCGCATCCTTGAGTTTTTGCAGAACAACGGTTTTCTGATCGTGCTTCTGACGCTCGGGCCGCTTTTCGTAGCCGCGATAACTTCGCGCGCCGGCAAATCGATCGGCAATATGACGCCGTGGGAGCCATCTAAGATCCCGTTCCTGATCGGCTTTGCCGCGATCTTGTCGGTCCTGTATAAGAATCTGGCGCGAACATACTGGGGCCTGCCGCGGGCTAAGGACGTGGTTCCCCTCGTCTTTATGGCGCTGCTTCCCTTCATTCCCTTCTTCGTCCTGAAGGATTTCGGGCAGATGATGGTATTCAGCAGCGTTTACGCGACGCTGTTCCTGATCGCAGTGCGAAGGTTTACCCAACGATTCGTGTTGGTCGGGAGCGTGCTGCTGGCGGTCGGGGTCCTGGTCGTCGGCGCGTTGCCCGAGAAGACGCAGGAGAATATTCCACTGCTGCCTACTTTGGCCGCACCGGTCAAGGCCGTACTGCCCGATCGCATTCAACAGCGTTTCCATCTCTGGCTCGATGGATTCAACCCGCCGGAGCCGGACACGTCGTGGTGGAAAGACGACTACGACCAATACTACAAGCGGCTGGTCGAGAAAGATCCCGGCCTTCCACAAATGCTGGAAGATGATCCGAACCTGCAGAAAACGATCAACGTGGACGCCTGGTTCGACGTCCTCGCATTCCAACCGGCGCAGGCAACATTCGGCCTTGCATCAGGCGGTACGACGGGCCGCGGACTGGGCCTCGGCTACCCCGAGCTGATACCCGTCGCCGACTCGGATTACATCTTCGCGGCATTGGCGGAAGAACTTGGACTTTTCGGGGGTTTGCTGATAACCTTTGCCCTGATCGTGCTCGTAAGTGCAGGCGTTAGAACGGCTTTAGATGCTCGAGATATGTTTACGAAGCTGTGTTCGATCGGGCTCGCCGCGTTCATCGGATTTCAGGCACTCGTTAATATCGGCGGCATCACACGGGCGTTGCCAATGACCGGAATAACGCTCCCGTTCGTCAGCCACGGCGGATTTTCGCTGATCACGAGCTTCGTTATGCTCGGAATGCTTATGGCCTTCTCTCACCGTAACGCGATCGACCGTTCGCCGACGACCTCAAACGCACTACCATAATTTTTTGAGCGGCCGTGCTTTTCAGCCTGCGTTAGCGGCGTTCTGCAAAACTGGAGAATCAGTGATGGAAAATAACTTACGGTTTACATCGGCTTCGGTCTCGGACCGCGGTCTGAGCGATAAGCGTCCGGTCAATGAGGATTCGTACCTCGAACTCGGCCACTTGGGCCTTTTTGCGGTTGCCGACGGCGTCGGCGGCGCACAGGCCGGCGACTTCGCGTCGCAGATGGCAATGGAGACGCTGGCCGAGGCTTTCAACAATCTTCCGGAGAATTTCGACGCCGAGCAGGCCCTTAGGATCGCGATCCAGCACGCTAACCAGTCCATTTTCAATATGTCGAACGAGCTGCCCCAACTCGCGTCGATGGCCACCACGATCGCGGCACTGCACCTGAACGACAACATTGCGACGATAGCCCATGTCGGCGATTCGAGGATCTACCGGATCGACCCGGACGGTACGCTCCTGCGTGAGACGGCCGATCATTCGGTCGTGGAGGAAGAGGTTCGGGCCGGGCGTATGACACCCGAGCAGGCACTTGTCCATCCGAGCCGCAACGTGATCAGCCGGGCGCTCGGCGCCGAAGACATCGTCGAGATCGACATCAAGACGATCATGGTCGAGCCCGGTACGATGTTCCTTTTATGTTCTGACGGGATCACAAGGCACATTGAGGACGCTGAGATCGAGCACCTTTTCCAGAACGAGCTCGACCCCGCCGCGCTTGCCGGCCAGATGAAGGAGATCTGCTACAGCCGTGGAGCCGAGGACAATCTGACCGCAGTAATTGTCAGGCTGTCGATCCCTCTGACCGATTCCTTCGTTCCGCCGCAGGCAGCGGAAGCTTTCCAGCCTGTCGAAGAACTCGAGGAAGAAACCGTCGCGACGGCCCGATCGCCTTTTGATGAGCGGATCGAAGATGCGACGATCCAGGAGATCGAGGTAGAGCCAGCCCGCGAGGTCGTATCGCACGAAAATGGCCGGTTGGATGATGAAGGCTATTTGATGGAGCAGCCCCCATCGGCCGTGGCGGTAGAGGAGACGGCCGAGGATCAGTTCCAGGCAAGTATCGATGCCGCGGCACCGATCATCGCCGAGCCGCCAAGAGAGATAGAAGAGTCGGCGCCGTTCACCTATGCGAACGAGGCCGGTCCGCGGTCGAGCCGCTGGGGCAGTTTTTTCACCTCGGCCCTGCTCTTTCTGCTTGGCGGAGTTGCCGGATTTGCAGCCCTCTGGTTCTGGCAGCAATATAATCCACCACCTCAGGTTCCGGTTCTAAATGAAACAAAAAGCAACAACATACCGCTCACGGCATTTGAAGAGGCAAGGCGCGAAGTTGATAAAGCACCTGAACGATATCTAGCCGCAAACGCCGCAACGCCACAGGACGCGGAGGACCATTACCTGCTTGCGCGAGCACAGCTTCTGACAGGCAAGTACGTGGAAGCAAAACGTCAGTTCGCGTTAGCTAAAGAACGGCTTTCAGAGGTCGACGCGACCAACTCGGCCACGCTTGCCGCCGAGATCGCAATGGGCACTGTTATCGCCGACAACCCGACCCTCGCCGAAGCCTTCGCAAAGGAGATCGCGGCCGCCGCGCAGTCCGGAACAGCGGCAAGCGTAAATTCCAATGCGAATGTGAATTCGCCGATAAGATGATCTGATCTATTTCTCCCGCCGGCGCTTTGCCTCGAAGAGTATAATGCCGGCAGAAACGGCAAGATTGAGACTCTCGACCTCGTTTTCCAGCGGTATCCTGACCGTTTGGTCGATAGCAGACAGTTCGTTTCGATCGAACCCATGGGCCTCGGAGCCGAAAGCTATGAGCCGTCGGGGCTCCCAGTCGATCTCCGAATAGCTCAACGACCCGGATATCTCGGCAGCGGTCGTTACCAAACCCATTCGCTTCGCCCAACTGATAGCGTCACCAAACGATATCCTCTCAACGACCGGAAGTCGAAAGGCCGATCCCATCGATGCTCGCAATGCCTTTGGCGAGAACGCCGCAGCCGAACCGGTCGTCGTTATCAGGCCCGTTGCACCGGACGCCTCAGCCGTTCGAACCACTGCTCCCAGATTTGAGGGGTTGTTCACGCGATGCAGCAGAACTACCGGCCCGCCATCGGAACCGATGATATCTAACGAAGCTGCGGGCATTTCACCCAGCAGGACGATACCCTGCGTGCTTTCGGTGTCGGCGATCGACGCAAATGCCTTTTCTGCAACCAGGAGCGGCTCGACGCGTGTACGGTCCAGTAGATCAACTAAATCCCTGTATCTGGTATCGGAGGCAAGATCGGCCGAGACCAATGCAGTGGTGATAGGCAGATGCGATCGCAAGGCCTCGAAGGCAAGACGGATGCCCTCGATAAAGACGAGTCCGGCTTCCCTGCCGTTGCGGACCGATCGGGCAAGTTTTAGTTTCGCATTATCGCGGCTTGTGATAATTTCACTGTCGTTCATCAAACGTTTTCAG
>JAJNPX010000419.1 GCA_021155145.1 Acidisarcina sp.
TGGAAGCAACAAAACAATGCGGCCGTGCCCGCTTGATGGAGATCGGGGACGTAATAGATTTTCGGGAGCTTGTCGATCGCTCAGAGGGCTTTGACGGCATCCGGATCCACTTCTCCGAACGCGACGGAAGTGGTTTCGGCACCGTTGAAGGAGCGACAAGGGTCCTTGCCTTTATCGGGCCCGAAGGCGGCTGGGACGACGCGGAATTGGAAAAAGCGAAAACCGCCGGGATCCTCTCGATCACGTTCGGCGGCCGCGTTATGAAAGCCGATACTGCAGCGGTCTCGATCGCCTCGATCCTGCAGCATCGTTTTGGCGATATGAACTAATTCGACTCGGTCGGGGCCGGGCGAGGCCGGACATATGCGTCACCACGCTGTTTTAGCTTCGCCTTTGTGCCTAACGAGAAGATCACCGAATCGAGCATCTCTTTACTTTCCAGCTTGAAGCTGGTCGTCCCTTTCGCATCGACATCCGGATCGTCGTACTGAAGTATCAGATATCGCCGCTTCTCTTTGATCAGGCCGGCGAGGCCTGCTCCGGGCAGCGGAATATATTTCACCACGTTGCCGGCCGTGGATGTGACCGACTTCTCGTCGGGATAGATCATAAGTACCGACCCGTATGGGATGCCGAACCGCTCTTTCTGGTCTTCTCCGTAAAAGACGAGGCGCTGGTTGGCATCGTCAAATTTCAACTTGCCTTCCTCTTTATCGCTGTAACCGAATAGCCCTCCCTCGTACTTGGCAGATACGATTTCCGGAGCCGGCTTTACGTCCTTCGGCGTTGTCGAACGTTCCGGAGGCCGCGGCTGAGCGATCGCCGGTGCCGCGATCGCAAACAGTGAGAAAAGAGAAAGTAGAAATAGTCGCTTCATCGTTTGATCACGGAGAGAGGACCTAAATTTTCGGATCGCACCGAATAGACGCTTGAAAACGCGAAATAGTTGTCGCTAGACGGCCGCTTCCTCGCGGCTGCTAAGGTAGGGCCGAAGCCGCTCGTTAGCAATGCGGACATAATCTGCCGATATCTCCGAACCGATCCATCGCCGCCCGAGCCGGTGTGCCGCTTTGGCAGTGGTCCCGCTGCCCATAAAACAGTCGTAAACGAGATCGCCCTCATTGGTCCAGGTCGAGATCTGATCTTCGGCGAGCTGTTCCGGAAAGATGGCCGGATGTTCAAAAGCTATCTTGTCGCGCGAGCTCGACGTGCCGACATTATAAGAGAAAATGTTGTTCACCTTTCGCTCTTTCGGAGCCAAATGGTCGTGGGCCAGGTCGTTACGGCCAACCTTTGTGATCCGAAAAGATTTGAATGCCTTTTCCTGTTTGATCGGCTGGGTTATCGGGTTAAAGGTCTCCGGCTGGCCCTTCGAAAAACAGAACATATACTCGAAACACTGCCGGTATCGTTTGCCGCAGTCGCTCGGGATCGGATTGTTCTTGGCATAGATCATCGTGTCATGAACGCGGAAACCCGCATCCTTGAATGCGAACGCATGCCTGAAGCTCGTCAGCGTTTCGTCACCATTTACGGTGCGGTCGCCGACCACCCAAATAACGACACCGCCCGTCCTGGTCTTGGCGAAAAGGCCCGCGGCGATCTCCTCGACCGGAAAATGGTAACCGTTGTATTCGCGCAGATCGTCGTACGGCGGACTAGTGATCGTCATATGGAGAAACTCGTCCTCCATGCGGCGGAGCGTCTCGAGGCAATTCTCGGTGTAGATGGTATTCGTCTTGATCATCTCGGTCAGATCCTCGAATCGCCAAAAGCCTGTTTCCATTGCAGCGAGTTGGCCATCACAGCCAACCTCTGCCGGTCCGCTTCGCTGCAGAAAGGCGAGAGCTGGCCGATGATGGTCCTTGCCAGGACGATGGCAAGCGGCCCGGCATAGGACATAAGGCTCGGGAAATAACCCATATTCACGCTGCCGTCTTTGTTTCTGTGAAAGGCCGCGGCCGCATCCGGCGTCATGGACGCGACATCCATTCCCGATGGAAGGACCCGCAGCGGGATCGAGTGTTGCGGCACGCCATCTGCGATCGAACCGAGGAGCAAGATCGCGATCAGGGTCCGTTTGTCCTCGACCAGGTCGCGCCGAAGTTCGCCCAACGCCGACGCCTGTCCCAGACGCGTAGATGGGCTGATGTATTCCGGGTTGACCAGCCTCGAGTCGCTGATCACGCCGATGACATTCTCATCGCCGCGGTCCATCGAGACGAACCTGCCAAAGCTGTAGTCCTCGGCGGACGGCTCCTCTCCGCCATCGCGTTTATCCAGCACGCGGGCGATGTATGCGATATGGGAATTTGAACTGACGATCTTTGCGATCTTCATTTGTTCAGTTACTGATCTCTGGTATGTAATAAAGCAGCCACCACAGAAAGACCTGGAACGCCAGTACCGCCAGTCCGAACGAAACGGCGAGAAGGTGGTGCCCGCGTTTTGCTACCGCGCCGCCGCTGCCAAAAACGCCCCAGATGACGGCTCCCATTGCGACCGGGACGAACAGAATCCCAAGATAGGGAACGAGCGAGTAAACGAGCGATGCCCACATGACCGATGCCGATCCATCGATAGGCGGGCCGAAAGGATCGTTATCATGCGATCGGGTCATCATTCAGATTTTTTCACGAATGGCGCGCGGAATGCAACCATGGCGCGCCGGTAGCATTTTCACGCCTCGTCCCACTTTTCGAGAAAGCGGCGGATGTGCCCGCTGCTCTCGTTTTCGGCCTCGCGGTCGAGAAACTCGCGAAAATCGTCCTGCTCGGCGAGATAATCTTCCTCTGAGATCTTGCAGGAAAAATTGGCCACCCGCAGCCAGACAAGATATGTATTGAGCGTGTCGATCTGGTTGTACTCTATGATCTCTCTTAACCGCCCCCCGAGCCAGAGATCGGCCACCTGCGCTCCATCGACATCGACCTTGCCGGGAAATCCGCAGAGCCGTGCGAGTTCGTTCAGGCGGGGCGTATTGGTGGACCTCGAAAATCGCTGCAGGAGATCGAGATGCCATTCACCGAACCTCGAGTCGAAGTAGTCCCGCCCGTTCCAGGGCTTGTCGGGACGGCGGCAGAAAGCCTCGGCCCGCACCTCGTTTATCAAGCCTCGTTGGATCAGGACCTGCAGATCGGATTCGAGCGAATTGTAGCCGACGAGCTGCGGTTCGCGGGCCCCGACGTAACGCAAGAACTCCGAAATGATCTCCGCCTCCGACGGAGCGTCGTCCGAAAGCGGGAGTCGCGGGAGCGAGTGAAGACCGAACTCCACACGGCGAATGCTATCGACATATACGATCCGGCGTGAGAGAAACGCGATCGAAACGATGCGGGAGAAAAGGTGCTTTACGAAAGGCCGCGGGGATGTCTCGGCATCATAGCCCTTGGTCGCCTCCCAGAGCTTTTTCATTGCATCGAGTTCGGTCGTCTCGGGCGGCAGGCCGAAGAGGCGTACGGCCCCGGCCGCGTCAGGAACCCACTCCATGTCAAAAAACCATACGGGATCGTGTATCTCTTTCTTGAGCATTCGCGTCGAAGTTTAACATAACGAAAAAGGATCGGGAAAATACCCGATCCTCCATCGACAAATGCTGTCGCGGCCTAATTTCCATCAGCCGACCTGACGTTTGACGAAGTGCTGAGAGCGAGACCAAACGTAGTTCCTTTTTCGAGTTTCAAGTTGCCGCTGTCGAGAGAAATGGTAGATCCGCCGCTTGCCGACGCATTGGCCGACTGCGATACAGAAAGCCCGCGAATGGTCCTGCCCACGGAATCCGTCGTCGAACCGAGAGTAGAGGCCGCCGTGTTCGTCACTCCGCCCAGCGTATTCGTCGCCGTTCCCGTCACTCCCCCCACCGTGGAGACTGCCGTATCGGCCACACCGCCGACCGTGCTGCCTACGCCGCCAAGTAGCCCGCCGCCCGCT
>JAJNPX010000425.1 GCA_021155145.1 Acidisarcina sp.
CTCCCGGAAACGCCTCTTCGATCCCTTCGACGATCAGCCGGCTTGCGGCTCTATCGGCTTCGGTCACCGGTTCGTAAAAGTTATCTACCCCGAGCTTTTCCTCGGCGATGATCTCGCGGGCATAATGTTCCAATATCTCCTCGCCCGCTTTTAGCGCAAGTGTTTTTGCAGTCTCGATCTCGGCAGAATAGTTCATTCATCTCAAGACTAGCACACCTCTAGATCGTGACCGCGCCTCCGAGGAAAAACGAAAAAGGGGCCGCTCCGGGCCCCGGATCGGATCTATCACGGCCGTTGTCTCAAGTTCTCGCCGGCTTTAACTCAACGTTACGTCTGGCCATTTCCGTTCGGGCGATCCGACGCGTCTTTACTACCTCCTGGCCTATATCTCGACCTTCAATACGAACCTGATAGAGATAGTATCGATCTCCGGATCGGATGAAGGTGATCCCGTTTGGAGTTTCTCCCTTCCCGGCCTTGATCCAGTTGGTCAGCACTCTTGCGTAACCGCGTCCATCGTCTTCGCGGACCGCGATCATTGGGATCGACCCCGTTTCCGGTAATGTGATCGAGTACTCCCCGGCGGGGAGAGTTGTTTTCCCGATCGAAAATTCAAAGGGTATATTTGCCTTGAGGACGGTCGTGCCCTGGGCCGAAGCGGCGTTGACGCCGAAAATAAGGGTAACCGCTGCAAACGTTAGTAAAAGGAATGATCGCTTTCGCATATGAAATTTCTCCCGAATGTATAAGTTGGGCGGCTTTCCTGCCCGGAGTCAGAGAATACTCGCCTCGGGCCCCCGAAGTCCTTTCAAATCCCGAATTTCTATCGGAATAGTTCTTACAAAGCCTTACATCAAACTTTTGGATCCCATTTTTCGCGTTAGAAACTAAACGGAGAAAGAATTCGTTCGTAACCGATAGCTCCACGTTTAACCAACGTCGGGTAAAATGTGAGAATCAAAATTCTCTAGTTCTTATGTTTGAAGTGGCCACCGGACAGATCGTGGAATTTGGCGAGTATAGGCTCGACAATGTTCGGCGCCTTTTGATCAAGAACGGCGAAGTGGTCCCGCTCACGCATAAAGCGTTCGAGACGCTTGCCCTGCTCGTTGCCGCGAACGGCCGTATCGTGGGAAAAGAGGAACTTCTCCGTGAGATCTGGCCGGACACATTTGTCGAAGAGGGAAGCCTGTCCCGGAATATTTCGGTCGTAAGGAAGGCACTCGGTGAGGGGCCATCGGATCACCAGTACATACAGACGATACCCAAGCAAGGCTACCGATTTGTCGCTCCCGTCCGTGAAGTGTTCGAGCCGATCGACGATAGTCGCCCGAATGTAGAAACACCGGTTCAGGGTAGTCGCAATGCACTTATAGGTGAAAAAAAGCCTGAAATACCGGGACGCAAAAGCCCAATGATCTACGCGGTAGGTGCGGGGATCATTTTGGCGGCGGGTGTCATGGTCTTGGCACTATATTTCGCCCTAGCACCGGCCGATAGTAAAACCAGACCGCGGACATTTTCAGTTACACGTTTCACCTCGACCGGAAAAGCTATCGACGCGGCAATATCGCCGGATGGCAAGTACGTTGTGTACGCGATAAGCGACCTGGGGAAACAATCTTTATGGGTAAAGCAGGTCGCATCCGGCAGCGAGGTTCAAATAGTCGCGCCGGCCGAGGTGAATTTTCAGGGGTTGTCCTTTTCGGCGGATGGGAACTTCGTCTTTTTCAACGTGTGGGACAAGGTTCATGTTGGCGAGATCTTTAAGATCCCGGTACTCGGCGGGATTCCGGCCAAGATCGTCAACGATGTGATGCCGATGATCTCTGTTTCCCCCGATAGTTCGGAGATCCTGTTTGTGCGAAGCCTCGCGGCTTCGAGTGAGTCGATGTTAATGGCCGGAAAGACGGACGGCACGGGCGAACGCACCATTTCGAGGATCGGAGGTCCCAGGCCCGGTTGGTTTGGCGGCCCGGTCTGGTCGCCGGACGGCTCACGTATAGCATTTGCGCTCGGCAGCGTCGGCGAACAGGGCCAGAGCTATGTCCGGCTTGCTGACGTCCCGTCCGAAGGGGGCGAACCGCGGATCATATCCGATAAACGGTTCATCAATATCGGAGCCTTGGCGTGGCATGCAAACGGACACGACTTGGTCGTGACGGCCTCTCAGCAGTTTCAGACGCCAAACCAGTTGTGGCGCGTGGATACCAGATCGGGCCAGGCAGAAAGACTTACAAATGATCTTAGCGGCTACAACGGTTTAAGCATCACGGCAGACGGCAAGAGTCTTGTCACAACTCAGGGCGATTTTCAAAGCAACATTTATTTGGGCGGCGATGGGGCTGCATCAGAATGGAAAAAGCTGACGTCGGGCCGATATGAAGGCCTTGGCCTGGCCTGGACGCCCGACGACAGGTTGCTCTTCGTCTCGCAGGAAAGTGGAAATGACGATATCTGGATAATGAATGCAGACGGCACCGGCCGAAAGCAGCTAACCGTCGATCCATCGGTCGATGCGTCGCCGAGCGTCTCGTTCGACGGGAAGTATGTTTTTTTCGCTTCGCTCAGAACCGGTGTGCCTCACATATTTCGGATGGGAATTGACGGCAGCGATCTGGTCCAGCTGACCCGTGGTCAGGGCGAGTGGTCGCCCATAGCATCGCCGACCGAACCCAACCTGATATACCAATCGACGGATGGGCGGGGTATTTGGAAAATGAACGTTGATGGCGGCGAATCCGTGAGGCTCAACGAGGAATATTCGTATTCGCCGGCTTTTTCTCATGACGGGACTCAGATCATCTTCAGCTATTGGGACGAGAAGGGACGGCCGGAACAGCTTCGCCAAGCACGCTTGAATTTGCTCACCGGTGTGCGTACCAACGTCCCTTCTGTTCCAAAGACAGCTATACGAAGCGACAGCAACGTCGTTTTGAAATGGTCCCCCGGCGACAATTCTTTCGCTTATATTGATGACAACGGCGGTATTTCCAATATTTGGCGACAGCCACTTGCGGGAGGCCGTCCTGTCCGTGTGACCGGCTTTAACGACAGCTACATATATTCATTCGATTGGTCAAAAGACGGCCGTATTGCCGCCGCCCGGGGCAGCTTCGCGTTCGATGTCGTCCTGATCTCAGGGCTCGATCTGTAATAGGGCTCCTGAGGCAACCGTTCAAGCCTAACGAAAATTACTGCTGCGCCTGAAACTACTCGAGCAACCCGCACGTAATACCAAGATCCCGATCCGTCGGATAAACAACAAGTTAAACAGGAGATCCCCTATGTTTGTGAGTGGACTTTTTAGAAAGTTCGTGTGTGCGTTGCTGGCCGTGGCGTTTCTGATGCCCGCGCTTTCATTTGCCCAAGATCAGCCAAAACCCCAGGCCGAGAAAAAGGACGAAAAGGATGATAAGAAGGACGATAAGAAGCCTGATCTGCCGCTGACCGCTGCAGAGACGATAAAATTCTCGACCGACGAGGGAACGTGGATGTCTCTCGATGTCTCGCCCGACGGCAAGAGCATCATCTTCGACCTGCTTGGCGATATTTATACGCTGCCGATCGACGGCGGCGAGGCCAAAAAGATAATCGGGGGAATGTCGTTCGAAAGCCAGCCAAAATTCTCGCCCGACGGCAAGACCTTTGTTTTCTTGAGCGATAGGAGTGGCGCCGAGAATGTGTGGATCGCCAATGCGGACGGCACCGAGCCAAAGGCGATCACCAAAGATCGCAAGACGATGTATGTTTCGCCAAGTTGGACGCCGGACGGGAATTACATTATCGTCTCAAAAAGCGATCAATCGATCGGGACATTCCATCCTTTCATGTACCACAAGGACGGCGGTTCCGGGGTAAGCATCGGGCCTGCTCCGCCGCCGCTTCCGGCTCCCGGGCAGCAGGGCCCGCCCCCGCCGCCCCGAATGAACGTGATGGGCCTCGTCGCTTCGCCGGACGGCAAGTACATCTATTTCGCTCAACGCCAGGGGGCTTTCAACTACAACGTTCAGTTTCCCGTGTGGCAGGTTTTTCGGTTTGACCGTAATACGAGCGAAGTCTCACGCCTGACCAATGCGCAGGGCAGCGCCATGCGTCCGCTTCTCTCCCCCGACGGCAAACTGCTCGTTTACGCGTCCCGGTTCGAGACATCCACTGCACTGCGTGTTCGCGATCTCGGTTCGAATACCGAAAGATGGCTGATAAACAACGTGACCCGCGACGACCAGGAATCGCGTGCGACGCGCGACACCTTTCCGGGATACGACTTCATGCCGGACGGCAGGTCGCTGATCGTGCCGCTCAATGGCAAGATAGCCAGGGTGGATCTCGCCACGGGACAGGCGGCGAACATCCCTTTTAACGTTAATGTCGAGGCCGAGGTGGCGGCGCGTTCCCACTTTGAATACAAGGTTGATGATTCGCCGACAGTTACCGCCCGATTGATCCGATATCCCACTATCTCGCCGGACGGCAAGCGGGTCGCGTTCACGGCCTTTAATCGCATCTACACAAAAGAGCTTCCTGACGGCAAGCCGACTCGCCTGACCGGCAGCGATGACGGAGAATTCATGCCCGCGTGGTCGCCGGACGGCAACTCGATCGCCTATGTCACCTGGTCGCGAGCCGGAGGCCACATATACAGCATTCCGGCAACGGGCGGCAATGCCCGCCGCCTGACCTCGGCCGCAGCATTCTACTCGTATCCGACCTACTCACCGGACGGGACCAAGATCGCGTTCGTTACCGGCTCCGTTGAGGACCAACTCTTCGCCGATATTCGCGAGGACCACCAATTCTCGTCACCCGAAGAAGAAATTCTTCACGGAAGGCACTCCAACGACGGCGAAGTGACCGGAAGCCGCGGCGGCGGCCCGCTTGAACTGCGCTACATCCCGGCCAACGGCGGTAACTCGACCTTTATCGCCCCAACTCAAGGCGGCCGCTTTCCGCATTTTACGGCGGATAACGAAAGGATCTATCTCACCAGCGGTGCCGGGATCAGTTCGATCCGGCTCGACGGCTACGACCGACGTGTTCATGCTCGTGTCACTGGAAAAGGTACGCCGCCGCAACAGCCGACGGCGAGCACGGTGATGCTCTCTCCGGATGGCGAGAAAGCCTTCATCGAACTTCAGGGAAAACACTATCTAGTCACACTTCCAAAAGCGGGCCGCGAAACAGTAAATGTGAATCTTGGCGGGCCGTCCGCAAACGTTCCGTTTAAGAAGATGTCCGTATATGGCGGCGACTACCTTGCGTGGACGCGGGACGGAACGAGCGTAACGTGGTCGTGGGGGACCAAGTTTTACCGTCAGGACATCAAAGAAGACAAACCTCAGGAATTTGACATCCTCGTGGAACAGCCGCGAAAACAGACCGTCGGCACCGTTGTACTCTCCGGCGCCAAGATCATCACTATGAAGGGCGACGAGATCATTCCTCGCGGTGACATTGTCGTCACCGATAACCGGATCACCGCTATCGGTCCGAAAGGAAAGGTAGCGGTCCCGACCGGTTCGCGCACGATCGATGTGACAGGCAAGACGATCATGCCGGGTATGGTCGATGTCCACGCGCATATGTGGCCGCCTCGTGACTTGCACCAAAACCAGGTTTGGCAGTATCTGGCCAATCTTGCTTATGGCGTGACGACCACGCGCGACCCGCAGAGCGCGACGACCGATGTCTACGCTTATGCCGATCTGGTCGAGACCGGAGAGATAATCGGGCCGCGAGTTTATACTACGGGGCCGGGCGTTTTCTCTGGACTTAGTCTCGACGATCAGGAATCGACCAACAACTTCATCAAGCGCTACAGCGATGCTTACAAGACAAACACGCTCAAGCAGTATGTCGTGGGTGATCGACAGGTCCGCCAGATGGTTGCAATTGCCACGCGCGAGAACAAGATCACGCCGACCACGGAAGGTGCGCTCGACATGAAGCTAAATCTGTCTCAGATGATCGATGGCTATTCCGGCCACGAGCACTCGCTTCCGCTTCAGCCTATTTACAATGACGTGGCGCAATTTGTGGCAAAGACCCATACGTTCTACACGCCGACGATCCTTGTCGCTTACGGTGGCCCATGGGCCGAGAATTACTATTTCCAGACGACCGATGTCCTTAAGAATGCCAAGGTCCAACGATTCATCCCGCGTGAACTTATGAACGGGATGATGCGACGAAGGCCACAATGGTTCTCGCCCGAGGAATACAGCTTTAAGCAAATTGCCAAGGGCGCGGCCGACG
>JAJNPX010000428.1 GCA_021155145.1 Acidisarcina sp.
TCCGATCTCCCGTTTCGCGGTCGATGCGAAAGATCTTGTTTTCCTGGTGCTCGGCATCGGTACCGTAGTAGATGGCGTCGTCGGCGAAAAGGCAGCTGACGGCCCTCCAAGATTCATCGCCGCTGCCCACGATATCCATGGTCTCGAATCCGTCGGTGCTCCGGTAAATGGCACATTCGCCCGGGGCGTCGCCGGTCATGCAGATCAGGGATGAATCAAAAGGGTCGGCGTAGATCCCATGAATATGCCGAGCCCTTCCGGCGTCGAATTCGCGTACGATCTCGACGCGATCGGTCCCGGACCGGTATTTGTACAACGCGATCGGGCCGCGTTCTTTGTTATCAATGTACTCGCCAAAGAAAAGGTCCCCGGCCGCACTCCGTGCAATGGCCGAGCGAAGAACGCGGCACGGTCGACGCAGACCGCCGAGGGGAAGATATTCATTCTTGCGGACGAGGCCGACCGACCGGTCAAACGAGACGAATATCTCGCCATCTTCCAATGGGATCAGGTCATTGACCGAAAACCGCAAAAGACGCTGACAGAGACGGGAACGTGAGGCGAGTGACCGCCAGATCGGCGCCGGGATGGCCGCGACAAGGTCGAGAGGGTGACCGATGCCTTTTGATCGGAAGATCCGATCGCGGCGGGAAAGCAGATAGTTTCCGGGCTCGGCCCACTCGACCACGAAGCCGCGGAGTTCCGGAATTTCCTCGACCTTCCACATCATTCTGTTCGATCTTCCCGCGATTTGACGCAGAAGAATGATCCGATCACAAGGACGTCCATGCGGGTGCGAAGGTAACACTCGATCGCCTCGGAAGGGCGGCAGACTATCGGCTCGTTCTCGTTAAAGCTCGTATTGAGGATGACCGGAATGCCGGACAGCTTCTCAAACTCGGTGATGAGATCGTAGTAGAGAGGGTTCTCATGACGGGCGACCGTCTGCAAGCGTCCCGTGTTATCCACGTGGTTGACCGCCGACAAACGCTCGCGCCACTCCGGCTTTATCTTGTAGACATGTAGCATGAACGGTGACGGTTCGTTCTGTTCGAAAAGGTCGCTCTGGCGTTCGGCAAGCACCGAAGGAGCGAAGGGGCGAAACCACTCGCGATGCTTTATACGGGCATTGAGAATATCTTTCATATCGGGAAAACCCGGATGAGCGAGGATCGACCGATTGCCGAGGGCGCGCGGGCCCCATTCCATGCGGCCCTGGAACCAGCCAACGACCTTTCCATTGTTGATCTCTTCAGAGGTTCTTTGCAGCAAATGGCCGCGATCGAGGCTGATGAACTCGACCCCGTAGCGTTCCAATTCGGAGCGTATAAAGGCATCGGAATACTGATCGCCAAGATATGCGTCCGCCATGACGTAATTCGAGGGTTCGCCGAGGATCGAGCGGCTGACATAGAGCGCCGCTCCCACGGCAAGCCCATCGTCGGCGGCGGCAGGCTGGATGCAGTGTTCTGTAAATGGGGTCTCGAGAAGTGCCTTTCCGTTGGCGACGCTGTTAAGTGCACATCCGCCGGCCATCGAGACCTTGCTGCCGGGGACGAGGTCGTGGAGCGATGCCAACAGCGAGAGATAATACCGCTCAAAGATCTTTTGGAGCCCGTATGCGACGTCCATATCACGCTTGGTTATCTCGGCGTGAGGTTCGCGCGGCGGCCCAAGTTCATTCTCAAATACGTCCGAATACAAACGGTGAACGACCATTTCTCCTTCGTCGGTGATCTCCATGCCCTGATTCGAACCGAACGGAAGAAAGAACTGCGGGTTCAGCTCGAATCCGCTGGCCGACGGACGCAGCATTCTGGAAAAAAAGTCGGCGTAGGTATCTTCACCGAGAGGGGCAAGGCCCATTACCTTTCCCTCATCGCCGTATTTTGGATAGCCGATGAACTGACAGACCGCCGTGTACATCGTACCGAGGGAATGCGGGACAAAGATACGCTTGAGCGGCTCGATGGTGCTGCCATGGCAACGGCTCAGCATAGAGGAGACGAAATCGCCCGAACCGTCGATAGTGATGCCGGCTGAGGAATCCCACCCCGATGCGAAGAACGCGCTCGCGGTATGGGCCAGGTGGTGCTCGATATTGTACTGCTGAAATTTGAGTTCAGCGGGATCCGCGTCACAATGGGAAACTATCAGCGCCCGGATATCGTCAAGCACCTTCTTTTTCGAACGCATCTTTGCAAAGTTCAAGAGCTTTGAGGGATGGCGCAGTGCGAATTCGAGTTTCTTGTGCAGGTTGGCCGACGAATCGCGTCCGACGGCCACGGCGTCGATATCGGAGAAACGGACGCCGGAAAATTCGAGGCATCGCCGAATGGCGAGGGCCGGAAAGCCCGCATAATACTTCTTTCGGTTCAGGCGCTCTTCCGCGATGGCAACGACCGGTTTTCCGTCGATGACGAGTGCCGCGGACGAACCGGCGTGAAACGTATTAAGGCCAAGAATGATGCTCATTTCTAGTGTTTGAAATGACGTACGCCGGTGAAGACCATTACGATGCCATGCTCGTCCGCGGCGGCGATCGATTCTGCATCCTTGACCGAACCGCCGGGCTGAATGATGGCTGAGACGCCTATCTTTGCCGCTTCGTCCACGTTGTCACGGAATGGGAAGAAAGCGTCCGAGGCCAGCGCGGCACCCTCTACGGGCAGCGAGAACCGCTCGGCTCGCATGGCGGCGATCCGCACGGAATCGACCCGGTTCATCTGGCCCGAACCGACGCCGATCGTGCGGTCCCGATCAGCGATGACGATCGCGTTAGACCTCACTCGTTTGCAAACGCGCCAGGCGAGCAGCATTGCCTTGATCTGGTCCTCGGTAGGCTGGGCCTTGCTGACGACCTTAAGCTCCGATCCGCCAACTCGATAAAGGTCCTTTTCCTGCACGAGAAATCCGCCGGAGATCTGTTTATGCTCGAGAGCAGAATGCACAGCCTCGCGCGTCGGCAAGTCCGATTCATCCGAGACGGGCGTATCGCCCTCCCATATGGTCGGGCTCGCGCATTTCAGCACCCTGAGATTCTTCTTTGTCTTGAAGATCTCGATCGCGTCCGCATCATAATCGGGTGCAACGATAACCTCTGAAAAGACCTCGATAACGGAGTTCGCGACCTCAGCGTCGACCGTGCGGTTGAATGCCACGATGCCGCCGAATGCCGAAACGGGATCGGTCGAGAGTGCCCGTCGATAGGCTTCTTCATTCGTCGCTCCGACGCCCACTCCGGATGGATTCGTATGCTTGATGATCGCGACGGCGGTTTCGTCAAAGTCGTTGACTAGTTCCCACGCGGCCTCGGCATCGACGTAATTGTTGAAAGACATCTCCTTGCCGTGAAGCTGCTGAGCATTGGCGATACCGCCGCTTTCACCCGAACTGTACAGGGCCGCTTTCTGATGCGGATTCTCGCCGTATCGGAGGTCAGAGATCTTTTCCAGGTGAAGGTCGATAACCGGGGCGAGAGTCTTATCTTCGGCTCCATTCTCAGCCTCATCGCGATCGGTCTCAATGAACAACAGCCCGCCGAGCGGATTCATCGGTTCGAGGAACGCAAGGTCTTCATCGTCAAGCTGTTTCGCAAAAAATGAAGATATCGCCAGGTCGTAGCTTGCCGTTCGCGTATATGCAAGGGCCGCAAGCCTCTGACGGGTCTTTAACGTCAGGCTCCCGTCATTCTCATTCAATTCCGCGAGGATCCCATCGTAAAGGCGGGGATCGGTCACCACCGCAACGCTTCGCCAGTTCTTTGACGCAGAACGGATCATGGCCGGGCCGCCGATGTCGATATTCTCGATAGCGTCCTCGAGCGAGACACTATCGGCGGCGACGGTATCCTCAAAAGGATAGAGATTTACGACAACGAGGTCGATCGGCTCGATTCCGTGAGCGTCCATCGATGCGACGTGGCCCGCATCGTCGCGCAAAGCAAGCAGCGCTCCGTGTACCTTTGGGTGAAGGGTCTTGACCCGGCCATCCATCATTTCCGGAAAGCCCGTGATATCCGAGACGTCCTTAACATCTATTCCCGCTGTCCTGAGGGCCTTTGCCGTACCGCCGGTCGAGA
>JAJNPX010000230.1 GCA_021155145.1 Acidisarcina sp.
GCGTCGACGCCGAGTTTCTCAGGATCAAAGACAAGTTTGGCTTGTATCTCACCGTTGAGGCATTTCATCGCGGCGGCAGTGATCACACCCTCGGGAGCACCGCCGATGCCCATCAACGCGTGAATGTTGGTTCCGGCGACGGCGGCAGAGATGCCGGCTGAAAGATCGCCATCGGAGATAAGCCTGATGCGGGCGCCGCTCGCGCGTACATCGGCCACCAGTTGCTTGTGGCGGGGACGGTCGAGACAGATGACCGTCAGGTCCTCCACGTCGCGGCCCAGGCGGCGTGCAATATTCTTTAAGTTGTCCTGGACCGGAGCATCTATATCGACGGCGCCCTTGCAAGAGGGCCCAACGACGATCTTATCCATATAGATATCAGGAGCGTTCAGGAGCCCGCCGCGTTCTGCCGCCGCCAGTACCGCGATGGCGTTGTTTGCACCCAGAGCGCACAGGTTTGTCCCTTCGAGCGGGTCGACGGCGATGTCGACCTCAGGAAAGTCTTTCCTTGCGTCCTCTGAAAAGGACCCGCCGCCGAGTTCTTCGCCGATGTAGAGCATCGGTGCTTCGTCACGCTCGCCTTCGCCAATGACGATCCGTCCGCGCATAGGCACGGTATCCATGACCTCGCGCATTGCTTCGACCGCGACATGGTCCGAGTGTTTTCGGTCACCCTGCCCCATCGTCTTGGCCGATTCAATTGCCGCAGCCTCGGTAACACGCAGAAAATCTAGAGACAATTCGCGTTCCGCTTTCATAATTTGTGCATTATCCCTGAAATTTATTGGACCCGTAACTATTGATTATGCAGGCATTCTAACACTTGTCTGCAGCGGTTTGACAACCTATGCCCCGCAATATTACGGTTTTATTTTGATTTTCACCCTTTTGCCAGGAGATTATCGCAGAAAGATGACCTATATCGTTGCCGAACCTTGTGTCGAATGTAAATACACGGACTGTGCCGCCGTTTGCCCGGTCGAGGCATTTCACGAACTTCCGGATAAGCTTTTGATCAACCCCGACACATGTATCGATTGCGACGCATGTTTGCCCGAGTGCCCCGTCGAGGCCATTTTCTCCGATATGTCGATCCCGGAAGAGTATTTGAATTGGCTCGAGATCAATAAGGAAGCCGAAAACTACCCGATCATCAGCACAAAACAGCCGGCCCTGTACGGTGCCGGATGTAAGGGTCAACCGGAATAAGATCCGGACCGATCTTTATTTGGAAGGCTGTCGACATTGGCAGCCTTTTTCTTTTGGGAGATTCGCGATCTTTATTTGTTGCGAATTTTTCTTGAACCAATGTTATAACTTACGTTATAATCCGCACGTATGACTGCAAAGCTCAAAGTAACAACGATTGGAAATTCGGTCGGGATCGTGCTGCCAAAAGAGATCCTTGCACGCCTTCGGGTTGAGAAGGGCGACAGCCTTTATGCCACTGAGACACCGGATGGCATCGAACTGCGGGCGTTTGATGAAGAATTCGCGGATGACATGGAAATGGCCGAGAAGATCATGCGGGATAATCGCGATCTACTAAGGAAATTGGCAGAATGATCTTCCGGTGGATCCAGATAGACCGAGTCCTTGCAATTCACCGTCGGCAGATCGCGGAGCACGGGGGAGGAGACGGTGTACGCGATCTTGGCCTGCTCGAATCGGCTCTTGTCCGGCCACAGAATATCGCCGCGTATGAACCGGACGCCGACATTGCCCGAATGGCCGCCGCTTATGCTTTCGGAATCGTTAAGAATCACCCCTTCATCGACGGAAACAAACGAACCGGTTACGTCGTGACCGAGCTGTTCCTCGTGAAGAACGGCTATCAGCTTGATGCATCGCCGACGGATAAGTACCTGACGTTCCTTTCATTGGCGGAAGGTTCGTTATCTGAAGATGAATTAGCCGAATGGCTGCGCGAAAAGATAGTCGAAAAACGATAGTCTGTCCGACTGATCTCAAGATCAGTTCCATCGAATTCCGGCCCGCACATTGAATGGCGTACTGACAGTCCTGACGGGCGTCCGGCCGACCGAATATCTTGAATTGAACAGATTCTCCACGGCTGCAAACAGCTCGATCTTTTTTCTGAGGCTTTTTGAAACGAAACCGTCGAGTTGAAAATAGGGTTCGAGACGAAACTGGTTTAGGTCGTCGTCAAACTGCGCACTCGACGCCCGGCCTTGAAACGCCACGATCCATCCGTGAATAGGATATCGAGTCTGAAATGTGAGTTGGTGAAGCGGAACCTGTGGGATACGTTTACCCACCAAAGCCGGATTCGATGGAAACTCCTTGACCACAGAATCAGACAGGAGATATCCCGCGTTCAGTTCGAGAGCGCCGATGCGTGTTACGGCGTCGATCTCGAACCCGGCGGTTCTGGTCTTTCCCGCGTTCTGCCGCTGCCGCGTGATCAGCGACGGCGTTGACGAAACGGTCACATTCGAAACGGCACCGTCGATCTCGGTCAGAAACGCTGTCGTCCGCAAAGCAAAATTCCCTTTCTTAAGGCTCGCGCCGCCTTCAAAATTCACGGCCTTTTCTGCCCGAAGAGCATCGTTCGCGGTTGTCACCACGTTGCCAACACGAAAGCCGCGATAAAGCTCATTAAGGGTCGGGGCACGAAAGCTTCGCGATGCAGAGAAATGAAACGCGAATATGTCAGTCAGGTTGATCAATATTGCAGCGCCCGGGCTTAAGGCGCTTTCGTCGCGGTCAGGAAAAGCCCTGGTCGTCGTGAGACCGGTCGAAAGGACGGTAGTCGATGACAACGCTCGATAGTTCGACCATGTGTCAAACCGCAATCCGCCGCTTATCACGACCCGCTCACCGAACCTGATCAAGTCTTTCGCAAACAGTCCGACATCGCGTTCACGTCCGCCGGCTCCAACTAACGATGTCGCTCGGTTATTCGCATAACCGACCTCATCGCTCGAACCACGAACTTCCCTGCCTTCGACACCGGCGATCAGGGTGTTTCGTCGGAAGGCGGTCGAAATTACTCCCGAGTAGCCAAAGTGCTGCGACGGCGAACGCTGCAGCCGCGTAAGGCTCTCAGAATCGCGGTCCGATGAGACTGCCGAAAACGTCTGATCGTACACCTGCGTCCCGCCGAAAAGGCGCCAGACAAAAGATATCGTCCGTGACTTGCTTCCGACGTCGCCGCCCGCGACGATCTGGCGCGAGTGTGTGCGGTTTATCTGTGCCGGTATACCGTTCGTGCGCGATTCGCCAAAATACGAGGGCCGAAAATAGACCGATCCGTCCTCGCCCAGCCGGCGCCCAAAGCGGCCTGCAAAATTTATGCTTCTGACGCCCGCGAACGAATCCGCCGGCCCGCGTTCGTCCTCGTCAACCGGGATAAACCCTCGCGTTTGGAAGTGGCCGGCGGAAACGTCGCCGAACCAGCCTTTGTATCCGCCGCCGACAAAGCCCGAAGCTGAAAATGTTCGCTGTGAACCCGCGAAGGTCTCACCTGCGAATGCAAGCCTGTCCGTTGCACTGCGGGTCCTGATATCGACGGCCCCGCTTAATCCCGCATCGCCGTAAAGACTCGACGCACCGCCGCGCAATACTTCGACGGATTCGACGGCGACCTGCGAAACACGGTTCCACTGTACCCAGCCGCCGAACGGATCGTTGAGCGGAACACGGTCTAACATCACGACCGAACGGCTAGCACCGCTCGATCCTACGCCGCGAAGCGACACGCCCTGGGTCGTCGGATTTGCGTTTCGGCTGCTCGAACGCCGAAAAATGGAGAACCCGGGAACCTGTCGA
This sequence comes from Acidisarcina sp., assembly GCA_021155145.1. Taxonomy (GTDB): domain Bacteria; phylum Acidobacteriota; class Blastocatellia; order Pyrinomonadales; family Pyrinomonadaceae; genus OLB17. The sequence continues at coordinate 3,793 of JAJNPX010000230.1, forward strand.
AGCACATCGTCTAGTGTCGGTGCGGCAGCGGTCGCGATCTTTTGTCGGTCAAGGATGGCGACGCTCTCGGGGGTATTCTCAATGCGGGAACCTGAACGCGTTATCGTGACGACATTTTCCCGAACCGGTTCAACTTGCAAAACAAAGACATACTCGCAGCAGGTAATTTCTCCGGCTTCGTATCGCATCCGGGACCCCACAAAACCTGGCGCACGAACGAGAAACTCGACCGCGACGCCAGCCGGGACCGCGCAGACAAAAGCCTCGTCATCCGCGTGACAAAGCCTTGGCCGCTCGCTTCCGTGCCGGACGGTCACGGCCGCATTTGTAATGGTGCCACCCGCAGTATCCCTGAGGTTAATGCGCACGTCGGCGTCCTGCCCGACGACATACACGCAAAGGAAAAGCACCAAAAAGGTGGATCTCAATATCAGAATGACGCAACCTCGTGCGATCAGAATATCAGAATACCAACCGAATACGGCGGTTCGCTGTTTGTTC
>JAJNPX010000438.1 GCA_021155145.1 Acidisarcina sp.
GTCCCGCCTCTCGGCTGCGATATGCTCTCCTCAAAAAACTTGTTGAGTTGCGAGGTCGGCACACGGGTATTGCGTGCCTCGTTCGCCTGAACCACAAGGGGGAGTATCTTTGTGACCCGCTGCCCGGTAAGGGCCGAGATCGTTACCATCGGGGCCCATTCCAGAAACTTCATATGTCGCCGTAATTCGCGTTCGAACTCATACACGGTGTTGGTTTCTTTTTCCTCGACCGCATCCCATTTATTGACGGCGATAATTACGGAACAACCTGAGTCGACCGCGTAGCCGCCGATATTTGCATCGAGCGCGGTCACGCCTTCCTCGGCGTCGATCACAAGCACCGACACATCCGCCCGCTCAAGCGCCTTTTTGGCCATTACGACCGAAAGCTTTTCGGCCATTTCCGTTGTTTTACCCTTGCGGCGGATACCTGCCGTGTCGATTATCTGAAAATTCCGTCCGTCCACGGTCAGCTTGGTATCAATGGCATCGCGCGTCGTTCCCGCAATCGGCGAAACGATCACTCGTTCCTCGCCGAGAATTTTATTCAGAATCGAAGACTTTCCGACATTGGGGCGCCCGACTATCGCCAGCCTTATGTCTTCATGTTCCTGCTCCTGCGTCTCTTCATCAAAAGTGAGAGCGGCAAAGACAGCCTCCAGCAGATCGCCGACCGATGTACCGTGTTCCGCGGAGAGCGGGATCATCTCAAATCCGAACCGGTAAAACTCGGCCGCCTCTTCTTCCACCTTTCGCGTTTCCGACTTGTTAGCTGCGATAAAGACGGGTTTGCCGATATTTCTGAGAAAGACAGAAATTTCCTCGTCGAGCGGGGTAACCCCGGTTCGAGCATCGACGACCCATATTATGGCTTCAGAACTATCGATGGCGAACGAGGCCTGCTTAAAAATGTTCGCCGGGATGATCGCCTCGTCATCGGGCACGATGCCGCCTGTATCGACCAATTCGAAGACCTTGGACCTCCACTCAACGTCGCCGTAGATCCGGTCGCGAGTGATTCCCGGTTCGTCGCCAACGATAGACCGCCTCGACCCAGTCAAACGGTTGAAGAGAGTCGATTTGCCCACGTTGGGCCGTCCGATTATTGCTACAAGGGGCTTCTGCACCAGTTAAGGATAGTAAATATACCGGACGCGTGCACGCGAAAGAGGTCGGGCCCCGCTGAAGGTCATTCAATGGGGCCCGAGCAAAACTTAGCCATCCGCCGGCTAGTCGGCGATAAAGCTGAAAATGGCGCTCAGCACACTTCCAAGTATCTGATACTTGCCATCATTGTAGCGGCCATACTGGTACCGCTCATAATAGCCGTCATCGTAACCGCGTTGGAATCCCTGCCGGAAATAGTAGTTGTAATCTTCCAGACCAACGTAATAGGAATCGTAGCCATAACTGGCATCCTGATACCCATACGAAGAGCTGTAATCATATCCCCAGCCATCGTATCGGTCGGCCTGGCCGGCACGAAATCCCTCTTCATACCCGTTCTGGATCGCGTTCTCGATCATCTGGGCGCCGTACGAACTCGTGTAGTACCACGAACCGCCGCGGTTATAACGGTAGTTGTTGTAAATGTTGTCGTAGTAACGAGCCTGCTGGAGCCTCAACTGATCCTGCCTTATGCGGTTCCAGTAACGCTGCTGATACTGTAAGTAGCGCATACGTCTTTGCCGTTCGAGTTGACGTTGACGCTGCTGCTGGATCGACTGCCAGTTGGACCATCGGTTGTTGTACTGCTGCCAACGCTGATCGCGGATCTGACGCTGCCGGTTGCGGTCCCAACGCTCACTTCGACCGTAGCGGCCGTTTCGGTCGCCATCCCAGCGTCGGTCGTTATTGCTATTACGATCGCGAACCGAAGGCTGGCGATTCATCCCATCGATGCCGCGTTGCGGGATCTCTCGTTGAACGTTGTTCGACCGCTGCCGATCGGCAACTGTCCTCTGCTCTTCCTGCTGGCGCTGGATCTGCTCTCTGCGCTGAGCCTCGACCCGTGAACGCTGCTCTATCTGGCGTCGGTTTATCTGGTTTTGGCGCTCCTCGCGAGACTGGCGCTGCTGCTGCTGCCATGCATCGTTTCGCTGCTGGACTTCCTGACTGCGCCTTTGGCCCCAGTCACCTCGCTGCTGCGGGGGTTGCTGCGGCACTCGTACTCGCTCCTGCGGCTGCGCAGGGATCCTTTGCGGCGGGTTGACACGCTGAACCGGCTGCTGACGCTGCTCCGCTCGACGCTGTTCACCTTGTGCCTTTCGATCCGATCTATCCTTTTTTTCTTGCTGTTGCGACGCCTGCCGTTTGGAATCGTCACCTTGACGGTCCCTGCCGCGGCCCTGTGAGTACGCGTCAGCGCTAAGCACTAAGACGGCCAACCCACTGATCGCGATCACACGGCCCGCTCCTTTCAATTTGTTTTCACTCATGTTCTTCCCCTCTTTTCCTTCCTTCCGTCGCCCGGAGAGAAAGGCGCCTAGCCTTACGGGTGCAAGAAACGTTCCAGACGGCAGTTGAGGGAAATTCTGAGGTTAATAAGAGCTTTACTTGGTGAGATTCAACGAAATCGTCATCCGTTTGTACGATATGGGCGCAGATCGGCTTGATCGCTCGCTACACGAACTCGTAAGAAATGACGACATTGATAGAACCGTTTTGCAGTTCGTGGCGAATGCCGACCGCTTTCATTTGAAGGGTGTTGGAGCCTCTAAGCGGCAAAGTGAAGTTAAGCTTCGCAACTTCAAGCAGATCGACCGGGTTTATTCGTTTGTCTATCGAGCTTTGGACCAAACGGGCTATGACCGTCCCGCCGACGCCACCCGTCCCGCTTAGGTTGACCTTCACTACGCGGACCCGGGCGATAAGCTTATGACTAGCCTGATCCAGTTCAAGGTCGATCACACTTTCCGCCCAGCCGTTGAACGGGACGCAGCCGATAAATGGCGGCTCATAGCTACCAGTAAATGCGAGCGGAGCCATGATCTTTCCGTCGCGAAATCGGACCGCGGTCCGCACGCCGTTGATCTCGCGCAGGACCTTGATCGTTTCAGCACACTCTGCACGATTACTGAACCCAGCCAATGCGAACTGCGGTTCCGCCCGCCCATCCTGGTTACGCGCCAACGAGAATTCGAGCGGCGCCCCCTTCTGAAAGACCGCTTCGAGAGCAGAATCAAAAAAAGCCTCGTCGAGACTTATCGTCACCTCGGCCTTTTGGGAAAACACCGACAGCGGAGCACTTAGCAGAAGTATCAATATGAGCTTGGGCGATTTCATGGTTTCTCCAATGTGGTATCGATGCCCGGACCTTTCCGCGCAGTTGCACGGTAGAGTTTGAGGAGATCAAATGCCGCTTCTCACAATGTCGTGAAGGCGGAGCAATCCGATACAGCGGCCAGAACCTTCGACCACGGGAAGGACGGATATCTGCGAAGGCCGATCTTCCATCAGACG
>JAJNPX010000440.1 GCA_021155145.1 Acidisarcina sp.
ATCAAACGCCATGAAATTATTCACGCTAATAGTCCTAGCAGTTGCCGTTGTCTGTGGGACGCAGTCGGTCGCTGCACAAGACAAGCTGATCATCCTCATTCGCCATGCTGAGAAAGTGGATGCGACGAGCCAGGATCCGGAGCTTTCCGAGGCTGGGAAGCAGCGGGCCGAGCGGCTGATAAAGGTCGGCGGCAAGTACAAGCCGGGTGCGTTCTATTCGACGAATTTCAAGCGGACGCGCGACACGCTCGCGCCGCTTGCGGCAAAGCGGAGAAAGACGGTCGAGATCTACGACGCAAGAAAGCCGGCCGACCTGCTCGAAACGATAATGAAAAGCAAGATCAAGCGGCACATCGTCTCCGGCCACAGCAATACGGTACCCGGCCTTGCGAATCTGATCACGACTAAAGACATCTTCAAGAACCTCGACGAGACCGAATACGGCGTGATGTGGGTCATCCGCATTAAGGACGGAAAGGTCGTTACGACGGAAGTGATACCATACTGATATGCGAAGGATAGTCGGCCTGTCGATGCTAGGTCTCTTGTTTGCAGCCGCCCCCAATGCTCAGTCGCCGACCGATACGTTTTGGAGCGAATTGGAGAAGCTCTGCGGCAAGGCATATGCCGGAGCGATCGTGGCCGACACCTCGCCAAGTCCAGACTTCACCGGCAAGGCCATGGTGATGCACGTCCGCTCTTGCGAGCCCAACCGCATTCGGATCCCATTCATGGTGGGCGAGAATCGGTCGCGAACGTGGATACTTACGCGCAAAGGCGATCGCATCGAGCTCAAACACGACCACCGACACGAAGACGGCACGCCCGACAAGGTAACAATGTACGGAGGATCATCCAGCAATCCCGGCGAGCCGACGCGGCAGTTCTTTCCAGCCGACGAAGAGACGACCCGCGTTGTCGCCCCGCCTGCCGGAAGGGCACCGTCGGCCGCCGCGAACGTCTGGTGGATCGATCTCGTCCCCGGCGAACACTTTAGCTACAACCTTCGCCGGCTCGGCGGCGATCGCCTGTTCACTGTAAAATTCGACATCACCAAAGAGGTCACTGCCCCGCCCGCTCCGTGGGGTTGGAAAGACTAGGTCCTTTATTCGACGCAAGTGTGAGCTTTGCGTATCAATAATGACGCCGCCGGGCAGATGCACGCCGAATACGAAGCGATTCAGCGGGAAGTGATCAGGAAACCAGCGATCGAGATACCGCCGTGCCGCCGGAACCACTAGGAGATCATGCCTATGTTTGTCATCTTTCGCGCAAAAAGAACCGGTGCGTAGATCACTAATTCCGCGCGGAACCGAAATTGAAACTTCAATGCTATTTCTTATTTTTCTGATCCTTAGCAAAATAGCCTTCGCGGTGCGTAAGGCGTACCTTTTGCCTCGATAGTTCAGGATTCGCGAACTGGATCTCGACCTTGCGGTACGACCCGTCGAGGGCCTGGTTGTTTGGCTCATACGCCACCAGGTACTGCGACCGCATCTCTTCCTCGATCTGTTTGAAAGCCTCGCGGAGCTGGCGTTCGTCACGCGGAAAAAACGCACGGCCGCCGGTGCGCTCAGAGATCTTTTTCAGCGCCCCTTCATCGATGCCGGAATAGAAATTGTCGCCGATGCCGATCGAGTAGATCACCGCCTCCGACCTCTGCGCCGCCAGGACGGCCTCGTCCAGCTTTTTCCGGCCTGAGGTATTGTAGCCGTCGGACAAGAGAATGATCGCCCGGCGCGTCTTTTCAGGGGCGGGCCCGAGGACCTCCTCGGCCGTGACCCAGATCGAATCCCAGATGGCGGTAGAACCGGCGATATTCGTTCCGGTACCTGAGATCGGCGGTGTGGGCGCCATCACGCCGCCGCCGATGTAACCCGCCGGAGGCACGAATTTTACACGGTCGATCGCCCGGCGAAGCCGCTGAAGATTATTGGTCATTCCCTGCTCGAGCGTCGATTCGCCGGTGAATGAGATCACGGCCACCTCGTCTTTTGCGGGACGTATGAAAGACTCGAGGAACGAGATAGCCGCCAGTTTTTCTTCCGGCAGCGTCCGCTCCTGCGAAATGCTCGTGTCGATGAGGATCGCAAGGCTCAAGGGCAGATCGACCTGGCGCGTGAACGCGATCACCTGTTGCTCCTTGCCGTCCTCGAGAACGCGTATATCCTCTTGCTTCAATCCAAGCAGCAAACGGCGGTCTTTGTCCTGGGCCGTGAAGAGTATGTTCACGACCTCGGTATCGATCCTGATCTCCTCATCCTCGGGATCTACCGGCGGCGTGGGCGTGGGCGTCGGCCGGGTGCCGCTCGACTGAGCTAACGAGACCGCCGAGTTCCAGCTCGCCCCTGCGAACGCCACTAAAAGGGCAAGCCCAAAGATCAATTTTCTAACATGATTCGTCATTGCTCGATCGGATGCCCGCGAGGGCCGCTGGCGTTCGCCGGTATCGCTCTATCTCAAACTGTCGCGGATGGCGCGATAGCTCGATTTGGTCCTTATCTTGTACTTGTCCGCCTTGTCCTTATCGGTAAAACGAACCTCGATCTTTCTGCTCCGGCCGTCGTAGTTCTGATTTGCCGGCCGATAGGTGATGATGTACTGGCCCTGAAGTTCCTTGGAGATCCGCGTGAACGACCTTTCCAATTCGATCATATCGCCGGTAAAGAACGCCTGGCCTCCGGTCTCTTCGGCAAGCCGCGTGAGGTCTTTGTCGCCTCTATCCTTGACCGTCCCGGCCTCGACGCCCGGTACCGAACCGAGAAAACCGGCTTTGGTAGAGATCGCGAATATCGTGGTCTCGGTCCGCTGGGCGATATCGATCGCGTCCTGAAGTTCGGCTCGACTGAAGGTATCGTCGCCGTCCGTGATCACCACGATCACCCTGCGTCCGGGCACATTTCGAAGCTTTTCATCGGCAAACTGCCAGATCGCATCGTAGAGGGCGGTCTGCGAGCCCACCTTTTTCACCCGGTCTACGGCGCG
>JAJNPX010000454.1 GCA_021155145.1 Acidisarcina sp.
AGGGAGATACCCGCCGGGCGAAGCTTGAGAGTTCTTTTGCGGCACTGCATGAGCGTGACGCGGAATTGGTCTCAGCCCTTTGGAACGGCCTGGCCGAGATCGACGGCGTCAGCCTCTATGGCCCGCCTCCATCTTCGCCGCGCACATCTTTGGTCTCGTTCACAGTAGCTGATATTCCCTCGCGGGAGGTAAGCAGATATCTTGCCCAGCGCGGCCTATTCGCCTCGCACGGCGATTTCTATGCGGCTACCGCGGTCGAACGGCTCGGGGTCGCACAGCAGGGATTGGTAAGGATAGGATGTTCGGTCTATTCGACAATGGACGAGGTAGAGAGATTAACCGAGTGTGTCCGCGAATTCGTCACCGAACACTGCTGAAAAGAAAGTTGTAAAGATTGAAGCTCGGCCGCCCGTAGTTGTTGGTCCCGCGCGCGATGGTCTGGTTCGGCTGCGATCTGTCGGCATCCCTGATCAGAATAAGGTCGTTGTTCGTATTTCCGCGGACCAAGATCAGATCCTTTCCATCTGCGGCCCAAGCAAAATTCAGTATCTTGCCTGATTTGAGGTCGGTGAGCTGCGTCGGTGCCGATCCATCCAGCGGCTGCCGCCATATATTCTGGGCGCCGCTTCTGTTGGTCAGAACGGTCAGCGATCGGCTATCGGGCGACCAGGTATATTGGTTTATCAGATTATATTCGATCTCGTGTTCGACCTTGCCAAGTTTGCCGTTCTCGATCGCCGCGATCAAGAGCTTCTTCTGGAAAGTGCGGACGTCGTATGTCGTATACGCGATCCGTCGTCCATCGGGTGATATCTTCGGCGTGAAAACGCTCCATCCGGCCTCTTCGAGAAATGCCTCCGGTTTCCCACCCTCGATCGGCATCTTCATCAAAACGAAGCGATCACCGACGGTCGATTTTCTCTGAAATATTATCGACTTCCCGTCGGGCGTGAGCTGCGGATTGAAGTCTACCGCCTCAGGTGCGGCCTCGGAGAGCTGAACCAGGTTCTTTCCATCCGCGTCTGAACGCCAGATCTTCGAGGTCTTGTCCCTTTGGATATTGAATACCAGGTACCGGCCGTCGGGCGTAGATCCGGGCATCACCGAAAAGCCGGCTTCCGTATGGAGGGCACGGGGGTTCTTACCGTCAGTATCTGAGGCCCAGATATCCGTCTCCTTGCCGTCGGTCTTAGTGTAAACAAGTGTCCCGTCGCCGCGGTCCGTGAGGCCAAACGCACCGTCCAGGTTTCGCGATTCGCTCATCAGTTGGATGCTCTTGCGCGTTTCCGGTGAATATTTCCAGACCGACGAAACGGTATCGCCCTTTAGGGTCGCAAGATTGCGCCCGTCGGCCGAAACGCTCACGTCGAGATAATCGTTGAAATCATTCGTAACCTGCTCGATCTCGCCGTCCGGATACGATGCACGCCAGATCTGGTTGGGCGAATTCTGATTCTCGCGGCCCGAAAACAGGAACCCGGAACCGTCAGCGAACCACACGACGTTATTCACAGTGAAAAGTTCCCTGCGGTTTACCGGCCTCAACCTCTTATCGGCCAGCGTGATCTCGACTATATCGGTTTTGGCAACGAAACCGCTCTGGCGTTTTCCGGCTCCGGTCAAGAGTGTCTGGCCGTCGGGCGACCAGGCCAGCCTGAACGCAAAGAAATCGTATTCCGTGCTACGGTTCGTGAGTAATTCCGACAATTCGAGGTTATCGGCGTTGACCAAGAAGATAGCATCCTCATTGGGTTCCGACCTGTGGCGAACGAACGCGAACCGCTTTCCGTCCGGCGAAAACGTGACGTTACTGTCCACGTCCTCGATCAGCTTTTTTGGAGTGCCGCCGAGCGTGGGAACCTGGTAGAGAGTATTGATGGAAAAATCCGTGCTCGTCAGGCAGTAGTAGATGTGATCGCCCGTTGGAGAAAATGTTACCGACTGCAAATTTTGATTTGTTGGCGGAACGACCGTTACGATGCTGTCAGTCGCGATCTGCCGTACGACCAGGCTCCTGCTGCCGGCCTCGCCCGCTACATATGCGACGTACTTGCCATCGGGCGAGATCGACGGGAGCAGCACCCTGCCATCTGTATTTATGCGAGAGATCTGAGGACGGACGAATGCATTCGTCGCCATCGGCACCTCGGCCGTCGCAAAACTGTAAAACCCGTAGGCGCCAAACGCCAGCACCATAAACCCCAGTATGGCAGCGGCCGCCACCAGCCATTTCGAACGGCCCGTCGAACGCGCCGCCGCGGAGGTGCCGGAAGAATTTGCGTAAGTCGGATCGGTCGGGTGATTGCCGCTGATGGTCCGGTGAATTATCGTCGGGTTCTCGCTGAACTCGGGATTCGAGATCACATGACCTGTACGGTTCCCGCTGTTTGAATGCTCGATGTCGTGAAGCAGGTCCTTGATATCCAGGGCGAGATCCTTCACGTTCTGATAACGCTCCTCGCGATCCTTTTGAAGTGCCTTACGAAGTATCCGCTGCAGTTCGACAGGAGCATTTGGCAGCAGATTGGAAACAGGGTCGGGTTCGTGATAGATCACGGCCGCCAAAGTATCCGCCGTCGTCTCACCGTCGAAGGGTGCCTTGCCGACCAGCAATTCGTACAAGACCACGCCGAGACTCCAGATGTCAGTGCGCTCATCGACCTCGAGTCCACGGGCCTGTTCAGGCGACATATAGCGGGCGCTTCCCATCACAGTTCCGGGAACGGTCTTGTTGTCGGCACTGTCACCGCTGTTCTTAAATCCCGTGACGGGCTTGGCGAGCCCGAAATCGAGTACCTTAACGATCCCGTCACGGCGGACCATTATATTCTCCGGCTTTACATCGCGATGGACTATATGTTCCTGATGGGCGGCCACCAGCGCATTGGCTGCCTGCTCCATTATCCGCAGGATGCGTGCAAGCGTAAGCGATTCACGCTTGATGATCTCTCTCAGCGTGCGCCCCTCGACGAACTCGGTTGCGAGGAAGTGGCCGAAATCGTTCTCGCCTATCTCATAGATAGTGATGACGTTCGGATGGTTCAATGCGGAGACGACCTTTGCCTCCTGACGAAAGCGTGAACGCCTTTCTTCATCAGCGGTAAACTCATTTGGCAGCAGTTTTATGGCGACATTGCGGTCGAGTTCGAGGTCGAGCGCGGAATACACTTCGCCCATGCCGCCCTCGCCGATCTTGCCGCGAATCTCATATCTGCCAAATTGTTCACCCGCTAACATTCTATTCTAGAGCCCGGATCCGCGGAGGCCGGGTCTCTCCCGTGCCTTACACGTTTCCCATATAAACTAAACACCATCTCTCACGCCTTTATGACAACTTAGTTGCGTGAGGATGGTGTCAAATAGCTCTGACCGTTTATATAAACGAGTCAGGTAGAGAGAAATGTTTCAATTACTTTGTAGCTCGCCTCGATCGCCTCGCTGAGCTTCTCCGGCTCGCTTCCGCCGCCTTCTGCCATGTCCGGCCGGCCGCCGCCCTTGCCGCCCACGATCGGCACGATCTCCTTAATAATGGCGCCGGCCTTGACCCTTGCTGTAAGGTCGTCGGATACGCGGACGATAATGCCGGCTTTGCCTTCCTCTTTGCGGCCGATCACGACCACGCCCGATTTCAACCTCGCGAGCATCGTGTCCGAAAGCTGCCGCATTCCGTTTCCGTCAAGGTCCTCGACGATCTTGCCGATCACCTTTACGCCGGCGATATCGCGCGCTTCGTCTCCATTGGAAGACGCTCCGCTGATGGCTCCGGTTGCTATTTTCAACTTGAGGTCGTCCATCTCGCGGCGTGTGCGTTTCAGCTCTTCCTGCAGTTTTTCGATCGCGTTGGGAAGCTGATCTCGCTGGGTTTTCAATACGTCCAGGCTTCGGTCGATAAGCACCTCGTCCTCGCGAAAACGCGCAAAGGCGTCAAAACCGGTAATTGCTCTGATGCGTCGAACTCCCGATGCGATTGCCTCGTC
>JAJNPX010000473.1 GCA_021155145.1 Acidisarcina sp.
TTTACGCAGTATTCGTCGGCCGCGTCGTAATCGTGATCTGTGTCCTTTTTGGTCTCGTGGATCGGCGACTCATAGCCCAATTCTTTTGCCCGTTCGCGCTCCTTCTCCATATACGCACCCCGAACGAGCTTTGCCCCGAGCAGGTAACCGCCGTCCTCGGCAGCTTTTCGTGCTTCTTTCAAGGCCTTAAGGCGATCTTTCCGGTATAGCTGATACGTGGTGTACACGATCACGCTCTCGCGGTTGTATTTCTCCATCATCTCAGTGGCGAGACGGTCGATCGCGTCCTGGATCCACGATTCCTCCGCGTCGATGAAGACCGGCTGCCCGATTGAGAAGGCATACTCACATATCTCATTGACCCGCGTATGGATCCGTTCGCATTTCGCCTGTCCCTTGGCATCGAGCTTCTTTTTGCTGCTCATCTTTTCAAGGGTCCCAAGCGGGGCGATGCCCGTGACCTTGAACACGGCAAACGGAATATGCGGGTCGTCGTTCGCCCGTTTGATCGTCCGAATGATCTCGTCTTTGGTGTGATCGAACGCATCTTCGGTCGATCTGCCCTCGACCGAGTAATCGAGAATGGTGCCTATCCCCGAACGCCCGAGCCGCTGGATCGTCGGTTCCGATTCTTCGATGGTCTCACCGCCGCAAAATAGCTCGAAGACCGTAGATTTGATCAATCCCTTTACGGGTAGGCCCAGTGAAAGTGCCAGGGTTGCCGTCCTTGTGCTGATCGCGTTCAGGAACGGAGAGTTCATAACCTTGAAAAGCCTCTGGCGTTCTTTCAACTCTGCGTCCGATCTGTCTGCGAATGCCGTCTTGGTATCCTGGAAATCGAGCTTGTATTCGCCCATAAAATATAGAACGCCCCGTTGGGCGCAAAGCCAAGATTATTCCACAGTTGGCATTTTGTAAAATTGTGCAGACACCGCTTTTTCTATATCATCTTCGTTTTACCCGGTGATCGGAACTCAAATTTATGGCAAAGGCTCTTCCAAAAAGATCGGAGAACTACTCCGAGTGGTATAACGAGATCGTCAAACGTGCGGACCTCGCAGAGAATTCCGCTGTGCGCGGCTGTATGGTCATCAAGCCCTATGGCTTTGCCATTTGGGAGAAGATGCAGCGAGCATTGGACGATATGTTCAAGGCTACGGGGCATCAAAACGCATACTTTCCTCTCTTCGTGCCGAAATCCTTTCTCGAAAAGGAAGAGGAGCACGCCGAGGGATTTGCGAAAGAGTGCGCAGTGGTCACCCATTACCGGCTGAAGGCGAACCCTGACGGCAAGGGATTGATCGTCGATCCGGATGCAAAGCTCGAAGAGGAACTCATCATTCGCCCGACGTCGGAGACGGTCATCTGGAATGCCTATAAGAACTGGATCCAATCGTGGCGCGACCTTCCGCTGCTGATCAATCAGTGGGCGAACGTCGTCCGTTGGGAGATGCGGACGCGGATCTTTTTGCGAACGGCCGAATTCCTTTGGCAAGAGGGGCATACTGCCCACGCCACCGAACAGGAGGCGATCGACGAGACGCATCAGATGCTCGGGATATACGCCGAATTTGCCGAAGGATGGATGGCAATGCCCGTGGTACAAGGAATAAAGACCGAAAGCGAACGCTTTGCCGGTGCCGAGGAGACGTTTTGCATCGAGGCGCTGATGCAGGACGGCAAGGCGCTGCAATCAGGAACATCGCACTTTCTCGGCCAGAATTTCGCCCGGGTTTTCGACGTCCAATTCGTCAATAAGGAGAACCAGCTGGAGTATGCATGGGCAACAAGCTGGGGCGTCTCGACAAGATTGATGGGAGCGTTGATAATGGCCCATTCCGATGACAACGGGCTGGTACTGCCGCCAAAACTCGCGCCGATCCAGACCGTGATCATTCCCATCTACCGGTCGCCCGAGGACCTTGCGACCATCAGCAAAACGCTCGAGCCGCTGATCGGGCAGCTGAAGGCAGCCGGGATCTCCGTCAAGTACGATGACAGCGACCATCAGAGATCGGGATGGAAGTTTGCCGAATATGAGCTGCGCGGCGTGCCTGTGCGGCTCGGGATCGGTATGCGGGACATCGAGAACGGAACCGTTGAGGTGGCGAGACGCGACACGCTAACAAAAGACTCGCGCCCGATCGACTTTTCGCAGCCCGAGGCCTTTGTCGCCGGGATCAAGGAGCTTCTTGACGAGATCCAGGACGCCATATATCAAAAGGCGCTCGATTTTCGCGAGGCCAACACGTTTCTCGTGGATACGTGGGAGGAATTCAAGGAACAGATCGAAAAAGGCGGGTTCATAATGGCCCATTGGGACGGCACCGCCGAAACCGAAGCCGCGATAAAGGAAGAGACAAAGGCGACGATCCGATGCATCCCGCTTCTGTCGGCAGATATGGCAGGCAAATGCGTATATTCAGGTAGGGAGTCGCCAAAACGCGTGCTCTTTGCGCGGGCCTATTAGCAGCCGATCCGTTGGCAAATCACCCTCGGCGACGGCGTCATTACGGTAAAGGAGTCGGTATGTATCACTTCGCGCCATTCCCGATCTACGTGGTCTATTCTCGCCAGAATCAACTGGACGCGGCCTACGAGGTAGACGAGCTTTACAGGGAAAAGCAATATGAGCAGCAGCGAAGTGTAAGCGCCGATGCCATAACCCGCGAGGACACGGACCGATCGTCGCAGTTTGCGGCCCGAAATTATTACCTCCGCGTTGCCTCGCTCCTTCGAAAGATAAGCTCGACGAAGATAGGCGCGATCCTTTTGAAACAGTTCAAGACCGCCGTTTATATCGTTCCACGAACCGGCGGCTGTTACTGTGCGCAGACGTATCCGCTGATCTATCAGATCGCCCCGGAGATAAACTACTCGCGCGGAAAAGGGTCGTCCTACATTTGGTTTGCCCCTGACGAGAAGTTTCAGGACGATGTTCTTTTTCACGAACTCGTCCACGCCTATCGCTTTGCATTCGATAAGTTCGAGCCCAGATCGGTCGCCAATGGCGAATATAATACGGAAGAGTTTCTTGCCCACCAACTGCAAAACATCTATCTCTCGGAATTGAAAAAGCCGATATACTTCACCTACCGTACCGAGGAAATAAGCACCAAGGCTCGGATCTACGAGCACTTTCTGACCAATCCCGAATTTCCGATGGTCTTGAAGTATTTTCTCCGCCACGAATACCTTGCGATGCTCGCAGCACACGTGGAGGGATCGGATTACAACCCGTTCCGCGATGCGGAGAAGATCGAGCAGAAATATCTGGAAAGGCTCGGCGATCCCACGATCAAGACGCTTCCGCGATTTTGAACC
>JAJNPX010000524.1 GCA_021155145.1 Acidisarcina sp.
GAACGCGGATGCTCGACATGCCCTGGCCGCTTTGGATCCTTCCGTTCTTAACTGTCCACTGAAAGCTCAATCCGCCTACGTTACTTCGATTGTTGACACTGAACTCAACATGATCACCAGCCTTCACGATTTCCGCACCACGCTCGATTCCGATAAACGGGCACTCGCCTCGGACCGGCTCGCACGCCTCACACATCGGGTTATCCGCTCCCGGCGGCACACGCCAGAACTCCGTAACGTCACGCGAACTTGTCATGCGCACAAATGTGATGCGGCCGTCGTGTCCGATCCGATCCCGCGTCAAAGCCTCGGCGAGCACGCGCTCACGCTCCGCGATCTGATCGGGTGGAGTTATCGGCTTGTATGCAATATAGACGTAGCCCTGGTTACTCGGATTCTTCGCCAGCTCTTCGCCGAAGCGCCTGATGAGTTCAACATCTGGCGGCGCCGTGTTTCCCATCTCGCCGATCTTCACGGCTACCGGTGGCGGATCGCTGCACGACGTTTCGCTCGCAACTAATGGACATGTATCGGGAAAACCGGTGACTTCCACTGTTATAGTAATGCACGAATCGGGCGGCTGACGAATTTCTATCGAACTCGTACCCTGCCCCGAGACGATCTCACCGACGCTTGTAGTCCACTCAAAACTCGGGGCGATCTGTGAGCCCTTGAGATCTAGACGAGCGGTGTACTTTGCCAGTTCGCCTCGTGGCACGATCCCGGACGGCCCTTCGACAGAAAGTATCGGACAGGATTCCTGCGCGTTCGTAGCTATCAGCGTGAAGCAACCGAACACGAGCGCTACCAGGAGATGAGAGATCCGATCTGGCATTCAGCGAACAGTATATAACGAAATTCGCGCTGTGTATCCAGGTTTTCGGTTCGCGAATCTTCATGCGGGCTGCGTTGATCGGCCTATCCAGATCGCTCGTATTCGAAAATTTCTAATTACAACTATAGTCAACCGCCGGCCCTCGCTCGTGTAGATTTGGCGGCGAGCGGTTCGGTATCGCTTTGCCCAATCGCGGTTTCGGCCGGTTGCGTGCTAATATTCCGTTTCAAGAACTGCAAGGCCTTTCGGTTCGTAACTCCTGATAGCCTATGAAATATTGCCCTACCTGCGAGACCCGGTATGACGAGGATGTTCTGCGCTTCTGTATGAAAGACGGAACCCCCTTGCTTGACGAGGCGGAACCGAGCTTTATCGAGATGCCGAGCGAGAATCTCGAGCTTCCGGAACCAGAGGCGGACGACCCGTCAGAGGTCACGGTCATTCGACGAAATGTCCCCGTTCCCCCGCCCTCGCAGGAAGACTCGATGATACCCGATCTGCGGGCGCGCACATCTGGTGCTCAGCGGATCGTCGTACCCACTTTCGAAGAGGTAGAGCGCGAGCGGGAGCGGGCACGCATAGCGGCCCAATATCAGCGACAGGAGCCGCGCGGTTCGAACACCGTGCTTGTCGTGCTGCTTACGATGTTCGGTACGATCATCGTGCTGGGTTTCGGCGGGGCACTCTTCTATTTTCTTGTAGTGAACCGTTCCGACAATTCAAACAACGCGAACGCCAATGCAAATATTTTGGCGAACCAGGACGTGAACGCCAATACGAACCTTGGCGGCAACACCCTATTCGATTTCAACACGAACGGGAATTTCAACTCGTCGTCGAATAGCGATTCCAATACGAATTCAAACGCGAACACGCGTACTCCGACGCCGAGCCCGACGCCATCTGCGACGCCGCGTCCCACCGAGTCGCCGCTGCCCACACCGGACGAGGACGTTACGCCGACGCCGGCCCCGACCCCGACGCGGACGCCGATACCAACCCCTACGCCGATAATCATCCGGCCCGGCACATCGCCGTCACCGCTGCGAACTCCTGCTCGAACACCGGCAGCTACGCCGCGGACGGCAAACACTCCATAGCAAAACGGCCGCACTTTATGGACAGCGCGGCCGTAATTTATCTTGGATCCGGTTGCGGCTATTTAGGCCGGGAGAATATCGCGTCTTCCATTGCGACGCCATATTTTATGCCGGTCACGAGCGTAATGATCTCGAAGGCAGGCGTCTTTGCCCGCACCTTATAGGCGGTCTTGATGCCGTCGACATCGCGATAATCCTCTAAAAAGCTGGTTATCGCCTGCTCGCCTTCCGGCGTGATCGCGATGCCGTCACTGCGAAGCATCAGACCGGTCTCGGTATCGAAATACATGATGTCGTCGGGGAGCGATCCCGACGAAGCGACGACAACGTACGTGTCGCGGTCGCCCACCTTCTCGATCCCGCGAACCCGAAGGCTCGAATAGATCTTGTCAATATCCAGCTCACGCCGAAAGGTGCTGTTCCGCTTCGTCTGCAAAAGCTCCTTTCCCTCTTTGACACGGCTGCCCTGGATCGGGTTGACCGTCCATGCTGTCGTCCCGTCGTAACCCTCGAGTATCTCGCCAACACCGTCGATGTTCAGCTTTGTCAGCGATCTGTCGTCGGACCGCGAAAAGCTTTCGACAGTGCCCTTTAGTCCCATCGGCGAAAGCTCGATCGTGCCGGTCTGGTACCGCGATCTGCGATCTTTAAGGGCGTCGCGGCCTCCGATCGCGGCAATGTACTTGTCGATCACTGTCTTGGCCGATGGAAGTGCGGTTGGCGCATCGCCGAGTTTGGGGGCCGGTTTGGCCGTTGAATCGGGTTTCTGGGCGAACGCGGTGACCGCAATGCCCGTTACGACAAGCAAAATAATGAGTGATCTTTTCATAGCTTTATTTTCTCCCTTGATCGCTAATGTCCTTCGTTATTTCGTTCAAAGCAGTTTCTAACTGCACGTCCCGCCCTTCGAGCAGAGATCCGCGCGTGAGTTCGACCTTTATGTCCGGTTCTACTCCGCGGCCTTCTATCAGCACATTGTTCGGCGATCTATAGTCAGAGATCGCGTATTGGAAAATATAACCGGTAGGAAGCGGGTCGAAGACCGAAAGCAGGATGGCACCCGCCGTCCTACCGCCGATCACCTTGCCGCGGCCGGTCTCCTTTATCCCCGCGGCGAACATCTCACTTGTCGAGGCCGAGCCGTGATCAGTGAGTACCACGATCCTCCCGAGAAAAGGCTCCGGCTGCGGATAACCGATCAGGTTCATCACGCCCGCCCGCGATGTCATCGAACCGAGCGAGATCTGCTTTTCGGATATCAGGCCGGCGACCCCGCCGGCTAGTCCGCCGATGCCCCCTGGATTTCCACGCAGGTCGAAGATGATGCCGTCGGCATTCGCATACTCTCTGACCGCGGCCCGGATCTTTGCTGCCTGCGGCACGACCCACATATTGAAACGGATGTAGCCGACATTTCCGGGCAGGAGCCTCGATTCGAAGATCACTCTCTGTTTCGGGAAGTTGCCCAGCGGCTTGGACATTTCGCCGGTGAATGGCTCTCGTGTCAGGACCGACTGACGCGGCCGGTCCTCGCCGTCGAGAAGCCCGACCCGTATGGTCGAATTCGGTTTTCCGCTGATCAGGGCTTCGGTCGTGCGCTCCAGATAGACCCGCCGCATCATCTCCGTCGTCGTGCGCTTTGCGAGGGATTCGCGAAGAGGCTTAAGGACATCGGTCACCGCCCGTCCGTCGATCGTGGTCAGGATATAGCCTGGCCTGATACCTGCCTTATCGGCAGCCGAACCCTTTTCCACGCGCCCCACAACGGGTTTGTCATCGAGCCAGACTATCTCGATCCCGACCGTGCCGTTGCCGTCCCCGCTTCCGTCAGCGATCACCGGCGGCGGAAAGATATTGAAATGAGACTGCTTCAGCTCGGAAAGCATCTGCCGCAGAACGTTATGAAAATCCTCGTCCGATCTGGCGGCCCGGGCTTTTGGCAGGTATTGCTCGCGAACCGCGGCCCAATCGACACCGTTAAAGGTCGGATCGTAATGCTTCTCGTTGATCGTGTTCCACACCTTCTCGAAGGTCTCAAGCCGGACCTTTGATGCATCATCGGGTCTGGGTACGACCGCCGCACCCGCGGACTGCGATCTTGCCGGGGCGGCCCAGCATAAAACTATCGCAAGAAAGAGAAGAATTCGTATAGAATGTGGCCGTATCATTTCATCTTGGTTACGCGGAAAACGGGTGGTTCGTTTCAGGTTTCGCGCGATTTGAACTAAACTTAACATTATCACGACATAAGAAATTCATAGCCGGATAGATAATTTTCAAATGAGATCTTACGAGAATGTATTGGGGCTGATCGGCAATACGCCGCTCGTCCGCATCAACAACATAACAAAGCAGCTAAAGATCAAAGCGCCGATCTACGCCAAGATGGAGAACCTGAATCCGGGCTACTCGGTCAAAGACCGCATCGGCATTTCGATGATCGATTGGGCTGAAAAAGAGGGCGTTCTAAAAAAGGGCGGTACGATCATCGAGGCGACGAGCGGCAATACGGGCATCGGCCTGGCATTGGTCGCGGCTGTTCGCGGATACAGATGCATATTCGTGCTGACGGACAAGGTCTCGGTGGAGAAAAGCCGCTACCTGAAAGCGCTCGGGGCCGATATCGTAGTTTGTCCGGCGGCCGCAAAGCCGGGAACACCGGACCACTACGTGGTGACCGCGAAACGCATCGCGGGCGAGACGCCGAACTCCTTTTACCCCGATCAATACAGCCATCCGGCAAACCCTTCGGCCCATTACCGAACGACCGGGCCCGAGATCTGGGATGACACCGATGGAAAGATCACCCACTTCGTGTCGAGCATCGGAACAGGCGGCACGATAAGCGGGACAAGCCGGTATTTGAAGGAAAAGAATCCGCATATCAAGATCATCGGAGCCGATCCGTACGGGTCGATCTTTAAGACCTACAAGGATTCGGGCCACGTTCCCGAGCCTACACCGTATCTGGTCGAGGGCATCGGCCAGGCGCTGCCGACCGTCAACGCGGACCTCAGCGTCGTCGACGAGATAATAAACATCACCGACCGCGAATCGTTCGAGATGGCCCGTCAGCTTTCCCGCCGCGAAGGGATCTTTTGCGGCGGCTCGACCGGCACGATCTTTTCGGCGGCATTAAAGGTCGCGAAAGACCTCGATGAGGACAGTTTGATAGTTTTCATCGTCTGCGATACGGGTGAGCACTACCTTACGAAGTTTCACTCCGACGAATGGATGAAGGAAAAACTCCTTCTCGAGCCGCAGCGGATCACGGCGAGCCTGATCGCCGAGACCAAGAACGGCGGTGCTCCGGCGGAGTTGATCTTTGTCGGGCCGAACGAAACGGTCGGAGCCGCGCTCGAATTGATGAATGAGAAGGGCATTACGCAGATCCCGGTGATCGAGGACAACATATCGGTCGGATCGCTGCGGGAGAGCCGTGTGCTCACAAAACTTCTGCAAAACCGTGAGCTGATGGAGGCGCCGGTCTCGGATGTCATGGATGAGAGCTTTCCGGTCTTGGAGGTCGACACGACCCTGGCCGACGTCAAGAAAAGGCTTCAGAAGTCACCTGCGGTCCTGATCGAGGACTTTAAACGAATAACGGGTATAATTACGCGTTCGGACGTACTCGAATTGCATAAGTAGTTCCATACATCCCCTGGCGATGGAGTGAAATGCCATGAATGAAGACGGTCAAGGAAATGAACTCCCGATAACGGACGCCGACACGACCCCGCCGAATCCCGCGGCGGGAGCATCATCGCCGGCCCGGTCCGGCTGGCAGATGCCGGAGCCGAAATTTCAGAAGAGCAGCGGCTATCTGCCGCAGGGCTATGTAGATGAGGTCGCCCTCGAGAATTTCGCGGCCGCGGCCGCAGAATCATCTTCCGGGACACCGCCTCCCGAGTCAGTAGCCGAGCCCGAGCCGCTGGTCGAGCCGCAGCCCGACCTCTCGGAGCAGTTGGAGATCCCCACGGTCCCGGCTGCGAAGACAGTACCTGCAAAACAGCGCTCTACCGGTGCCCGCATAGCGATGATAATTCTCGGCCTTCTCGGTATGGTCGTCTTCATCTCGGTATTTTTGGGCCTTGTCTATTACCTGTTCCTTATGCCCCGGGGCGGCAATGGCCAGTTTTGAAAGCAAAATTGGGAACCCGAGTGCGTCCATATTTGCCGGTTCGTGGACGCCCCACTGGATGGGGCCCGGAGTTTTAGGCCATAAATGCTGGAAGGAAAGGTAAGATCAGGTGAGAAGGAGTTTCCGTTGGTCGGGTCGCTGTCTCTAGGGCGCACCGAGGATAACTCCATTTCGTTTCCCGACGATTCTAACGTATCGCGCAACCACGCCCAGATCACACAGCAGCCGGACGGTTTCTATGTGACCGACCTCGGCAGCAGCAATGGTACGGCTGTCAACGGCATCCCGATCAAAGGCCAGCATAAGCTGCAGAATGGGGATTTCATCATCCTCGGAAACTCCAGCACAGTAGTTTTCTCGATCGAAGGCGAGGAAGTACCGGAACTCGGCGACGTTGCGGGTTTGAGCACTGCTGAACCGGAACTTACCGAAGACGAAAAGAAAAGCAACAAGGTAATGCTTGCCGGCGGCGCCGGTGCCCTCACGCTGGCCCTGGCCGTCGGGGCGGGCGCATTCTATTTCGCAAGCGGCTCGGCGTGTCAGGCGACAGCCCAGATACTGAGCCCCGAGCCCGGCGATACGATCACTCAACCCACCGATATCGAGGTTTCGGCTAATAATGCCGGCTGTGTCTCAAAGGCAGTCTTTACCATCGATGGTGTCGAATTCGCGACCGCTAACAGCGAGCCTTTCGAGGCCTCGATCGACCCGAACGACCACCCGGACCTTGCCGACGGATTCGATCATGTTCTCAGCGTCGTGCTTTTCGATGAGAACGGCGAGCGGATCTTCGAACCGGCGCCCGTGCTTCTCGCCTTCGAATCGCGAAAGGTCGAGCCGCCCGCGAACACCACCATCGCCCAGGGCAACAGCAATTCTCAGAACGGCGGGCCAAAGGGGAAGGAGGTCTCGCTGATCGAGTTTCAGCAGATGTCCCAACAGCTGGTTAAGCGATTTTCGGGGAATTTCGCCTATAACGTATCGAACAAGGACTTCCTGAAAGAGATTCAGAAGCGGAGCGCGGAGTACGTGGACGAAGGTTATTTCGACCGGGCTTCGCAGTATCGCGACGCGATAAATATCGCCTTTGTCCGCGAACAGAATCTGGATGCGCCGCTCGGATTTTATCTGGCGATGAGTCGGAGCAAGTTCGACCCGAAAAAGCAGGGAGCCGACGAGGGGCTGTTCCGAATGACGAACGAATTCGTTACGGCCAATTCGTACAACGGCGTATGCGGGGCCGAGACACTCTCTGACCAAAGCCAGAATTGCGCCGCCAAAGCCGCCGCCCTATATATGAAATCGATCGTGTTCGGTGTATTTGAAGGCGATATAATATATAGTGCTGCTGCATTCGGCAAGAGCCCGGCTGATGCCGGCGTTTGGAAATCGTCGCTGCCGGCTAACCGGGCCGATGTTTGGAATACGATCAAGACACCGCAGGAGCGGGAACAGCTAGTACGGTTTTTCGCTGCCGCCATAGTCGCCGAAAATCCCCAGAAATTCGGCCTTAAGAATGCAAGGCCGCTATCGGAGCTCTACCGCCTCGCGATGTAAAATTGGGTCTGATGGTTGACGTCATCATCACATATCCTACTCCGGAGGGTTCGCGCGAGATACGGATAGACCGGGAACGCACGACCTTTGGCCGCGGAAGCGATGCTGACCAGCGGTTTCCGGATAACGGGCTTTCACGCCTGCACGCCACCGTCTATCGCGACGGCGACCGCGTATGGGTGGTCGATGAGAATTCGTCCAACGGAACGTTCGTCAACGGAGAAAGAACGGCGCCTGCCGGAACTCCCCTTCGGCACGGCGATTCGATAAAGATCGGGAACGAGACGGTGCTGACGGTCCATATGATCGCGGCCGCGCCGTCCCGAAAGGAACCCGCCGCCCCTAAAACATCCGCCGCCGCGGCTTCGCGCACGACCGTCGATTCGCGCCCCGCACGAGTCAGCATACTGCCGATCGCATTGATCGGGCTGGCGTTCATGATATTCAGTGTTTCGGCTGTGTTCGTGGTCTTCAGGGTCTTTGCGCGGAGCGGGACCGAAGTCACGCAGAGCATCGACGATGACGAGCCTGTCGATGTCAGGCCGAGCAAGTCACCGGACAAAGATGACAAGCCGTCCAAGAAGAGCGGCACCGACGACCCGGGGCCAACATCGGACGACAACACGATCCTCGCGCCGGACGATCCGCAAGACACGAAAAAGCAGGCCGGCTACACGATGCCGGTAGGAAAGAAATATCTCGATCTAAGCGATTCTGAACGCCGCCAATATCTGAGCGACCGGGCGCTGAAGATCGCGCAGATCATCGGGAACAATAGCAGCGGGGCGATTCCCGCGGCCGCTTTGGACAAGATAAAGGGATTTGCCGATGCCTATGCAAAGCGGATCAATGTCCGGCCCCTGGGCGGATGCAAGTTTGGAGATAACCTGCAGGTCACGTACGAGCGGGCAAGCAAGAACGCCCCCTTTATCATCAAGGCCTTTAACGAACGCGGCACCGACCCGCGCATCGGGCTTTACCTCGCGATGATCGAATCGGAGCATTGCGTCTGCCTTCAGAGTCCGACCGGGCCGCTCGGTATGTTCCAGTTCACAAAAGCGACCGGCGAGATGCACGGGCTAAAGACAAAGGCCGGAGCCTCGATCACTAATCCGGACGAACGATGTGAACCCGAGCCTTCGGCCAGGGCGGCGGCGTCATATATGAAGGCCCTGACAGGCCGCTACGGCACCGGCCCGGCGAGCGTCCCTCTGGCGATCGGAAGCTACAACAGCGGCGAGGGCGGGCTTAGCTCGAACCTCGTAAAGGCACTCGACTCGAACAGCGGCCTGCCGCGCGACTTCTGGACACTGATCGCGAACGGCGAGCTTTTATCAAAGCAGTTCCAGGCAGAGAACTTCAAATATGTCCCGAAGTTCTTTGCCGCCGCGATAATCGGCGAGAATCCGGAGGATTTCGGGTTAAAGCTCCAGCCGCTTTCGACCTATTCGAAATAGCCTGATGTACGAGCTCTGGTTAAAATTTACCGATCCTGACGGCTCCTCGAAACGGATAAGGGTCGATGGGAGCCGTTTCGTCATCGGCCGCCACTCGGATTGCGACCTTGCGATCGCCGACTCGCGTCTGTCAAGAAAGCACGCCGTGATCGAGCGCTTTGGCGACCGCTACGAGATCGTCGACGCCGGCTCGAGCACTGGAACGGATGTCAACGGCACGCCGGTGATCGATCCGGTGCCGATCAATGACGGTGCCGCGATCAGCCTCGGCGGTTACAGGCTTACGGCGGAGGTCGTATCCCGGCTTGCTGCAGATACGCCGCCGGCCTATGCTCCGGCGACGGCCGCGACTCCCGCCGCTTCTCCCGCAAAGGCCTCCGTTGTTTCGGCAACGCCAGCCGAGCCGCGGCCGATACCGATCGGGCTGCTTTTGATCGGCCCGCTTTTGGCCGTCGTATTGGTCCTGGTAGCCGGCGGGGTGATCTATCTCGTGGTCGCAAAAGGATCGGGAGACATTGCCTCAAATGGCGGCGACCTTGACGATCAGCCCAGTGCCGACGTGACCACGAAAGACAAGGACGCCGACGAGCCAGGCAACGACGCTAAGACCACAACGACTTCGCCCGATACACGGCCCGGCAGCAGCGGCACATCCGATCCCGGCAATTCGTCCGACGTGCCTCCGGCAAAACAGTCCGAGACGGCAAAGATCGAAACGAACAGTGCGGCCTTTCTTCGCAAGATCGCGCAGAATGATCCGAAGATATTCCTGACCACTGAGCAGGCCGAAAAGGTCGCGTCCAAGATAAAGCAGCTTGGCGGTGCCTCGGCGATCGCGGAAAACATCAAATCGGCCCAGAAGAACGCGGCACAGATCAGGACCATCGCCGGTTCAAAGAATCTCAAGCCGCAATTCCTTGCCGTCGCCGCGATCGCAAAACTCGGGACGAGCCGCGGCGATGTAGTGCAGACGGCCCAGTCCATGTCCGAAGTGCTCGACAAATTGAGCATTCAGATCGGGAACGAACTGGCCGACGATTGCCTGCTTATGATCGCCGCCTACGACCAGGGCGCCGCCGGCGATACGATGAAGATGCGGAATATGCTCCAGGATCTCGCCGGAAAGTCGACCGAGAGTTCGCGCACGATCCGGACGATCTGGTTCCTGCAAAAGCAGAACAAGATAACGCCGGGCGAATTCGAGCGTGCGATCACTTTTCTTGCTATCGGGACGATCGCGCAAAATCCAAAGGATTTTGACGTCAATGCAGAAGCGCTGAATATCTGAATGGGCCGTGAGTGGATCAAATATGTCTGAAAGCGATTGGGTAAGCGGAAACATCGGGATCAGGGTCAAGGGCATTCCGCTGGAGTTTGACCTGACCGTTCCCGCGGCGCCGGTCAAGCCTCAGCGGATGCTTCCCATTTTCCAGCAGATGGCAAATTCGATGGTCGCGGCCGGCGTCGAGGTCATCGAGGGCGAAGGGAAAAAGATCTCGTGCAAGGCACATTGCGGAGCCTGTTGCCGACAGGCTGTGCCGATCTCGGATGTCGAGGTCTACCATATCGCCGATCTTGTAAGCCGGATGCCCGAGCCGAGGCAGAGCGAGGTCCGGGCGCGGTTTGACGCGGCGGCGCGGCATTTTAAGTCGATCGGCTGGTACGACCGATTTTCCGAACATCAGGCGAAAGCGCCGGATATGGAGCCGGACGCGGCCCGCAGCGAAGGCGTAAAACTCGTGCTCGAGTATTTTCACGAGGGTGTGCCGTGCCCGTTTCTCGAAGATGAGTCCTGCTCGATACATCCGGACCGTCCGGTGGTCTGCAGAGAGTATTTGGTCACTACGCCCTCTGAAAACTGTGCCAACCCGACCCCGGAATCGATCGACGGTGTCGAATTGCTGATCAAGCCGTCAAAGGCGCTGAAGCGGCTCAACCGGAACAAGGGGATCGAAAGCCACGGGATGCCGATACTCACGCGAGCACTCGAGCTCGCCGAAATGTACCCGGAGAATTTCGAATCGAAGTCCGGGCCCGAGTGGGTGAAGGACCTCTTCAGCACGCTGGCCGGGAACGAACAGGGTGAGAATATTGACGCGGCGGCGAGCCGATCTTGATCCGCAGCACGCGTAAAGAGTAGAAAATATTAGAATTGCGTCGTTTTAGGTCAGTTTGCCGTTTGCGCGTTTACTATTTTCCAAACTCGTTTTACTATTGTCGTCTAATCTTCTATGAGCAAATACCGCAAGATCGTCTGGAACGAGGGGATGCTCTTGACTCCGCATCACTTTCAGCAGTTCGACAACTACCATGAAGAACTTCTGAATTCGCGGATCGATTCCGTAATGCAGCATGATTACGGCGTACTGGAGCTTCGCTTCAGCAGCGAGGCGATCGCCAACGGGAATTTTCAGATCACGACCTGCCGGGCGGTTCTCCCGGACGGGCTCTATGTAAATCTGCCCGATGCCGAGGCCATTCCGGAGATGCGCCCGGTCGGGCAGCATTTCTCGGTCGAGAAAGACCGCCTCGGCGTTCACCTCGCGGTTCCGGCCAAAAAGCTCGGCGAGGCTAATTTTCAGGCGAGCGGAGCTGCGCTGAACGGCAACATCCGGTATCTGCAGGAAGGCAAACAGGTCAAGGACGAAACGACGGGGACGAACGAACAGCCGATCGCCTACGCGAAGAGCAACCTCAGGATCATTTTTGACGATGAGCTGAGGGACGGCTTCACATCGATCAAGATCGCGGAGCTCAAGCGCTCGCCGACCGGCCAGCTGCAGGTTTCGGAAGAGTACATACCGCCGATACTTAAGATCACGGCTTCGGATTGGCTCGCCGCCATGCTTCGTCAGATAGTCGAGATATTGATCACAAAAGGGGCCAGCCTTGCTGAGCAGCGGCGCCAGAGCAACGCGTCGCTTGCCGACTTTACGACCTCGGAGGTCGCGGTCTTTTGGCTACTTCACACGATCAATTCGTCGATCCCGGTGATGTCGCATTATTACCGGTCGCCGCTCCTGCACCCCGAACGCCTGTACGAGGAGATGGTCAGCCTGATCGGGCAGCTGATGACCTTTTCGCTCGAGATGCAGCCGAAGGACATCGTCAAATACGACCACGATGATCTCTTCTATACATTCAGCAATCTGTCGCTCCAGCTTAAGGGGTTGTTAGAGACCGTGATACCGAGCCGGTGCGTTCCGATCCCGCTCGAAAAGACGCGCGATACGCTTTATGTCGGCCGGATCGACGACGAGCGGCTTATCAAGGAGGCAGGTTTCTTCCTCGCCGTGCGGGCCCAAATGCCGGAGGCAAAGCTTATCGAGGGCGTGCCGCGGGTCGTGAAGATAGCCTCGCGCGACGTGATCGATTCGGTGATCGGATCGGCCCTTCCGGGCGTGGTACTTACGCTCGCGAGCCCGCCGCCCGCACCTATTCCGGCCCGCGTCGGTTTCAAGTATTTTCAGCTTGATAATATCGGGCCGTACTGGAATGGTATCGCCGGTTCAAAGGTAATATCAGTGTACGTTCCAAACGATATTCCGGACGAGAAGATCGAGCTTTATGCGGTAAAGCCGTAGTTTTTGCAGACAATGTCAGAAGCAGCATCAAAAAACGATCTCATCACCTTTGCCGGGCCGATCCTTGACCTCGTGCTGAGGGTCAGGGCAGGTATCGTCTCGCCATCACGCGAGCTCCGCCCAAAGGTCGAGGCAATGTTCGACGACTTTGAAAGGCGGGCCGAACGATACCGATTCAATCATAAGATCGTGTCGGTGTCGAAGTTCGGACTTGCCGCTTTCGTCGATGAGACCGTGCTCACGGCCGACTTTCCGCTCAAGAACGAATGGGAAAAGAATCCGCTGCAGCTCAAATATTTTGGCGAACAGCTTGCCGGCAACAAGTTCTTCGAAAAGCTTGATTCGATGCTGCCCCAGATCGAGGTCACACAGGACGCGGTAGAGATCTATTACTACTGTATGCTGCTCGGGTTTAAGGGCCGCTACGCGATCTACGAACAAGAAAAATTCCTTGCGATTATGCAAAATACGGCGAACCAGCTCGTCAAAGTTGGAAAGATAAAGCCGGTCGACCTGTCGCCGAACTGGGCGGCGAACGATCAGCCGAAGCCGCCGGAGAAAAGGGGAATGCCCGTTTGGGCCAAGATCGGCGCCCTGGCGTGTCTCGGCCTCGCTTTTATTGTTTACCTTGTGTTATTCCTGCTTTCCTCGAAATTTTTGCAGGAGACCGTTGAAAAGCTGCGAGTTTGACCCGCTCGCACTGGACAGACAGTTTGGCCTTATCAAATGAGTTGGCACACTGACCAATTGAAATATGCGTTGGGCTTCGGCGGCGTACTCTCGTTCTACGGTATCTTCAGCCTGATAACGTATATGGTCCCGTATCCGCGGCTGGGTTATATGGAGCGGACCATTATCGTTCTGGCGTTCGTTCTCATCACACTCCCGTTCTTTCTCCTCATCGGCTTTGTCATCTCCCGCCGGAAGAAGAAGAGGGAATTACGGGAAGCGGAGGCCGGAGGCGGGGTGTCAGATGCTTCGGAGTCGATCGATTCGAATGGCCAGCCGGCGGCGAAATTGAGTTCACCGGCGGGAAGCTATACCGACCTCGCATCCGGAGCGGAAGAGACGGTCCAGTTCCTTAAGACCTCGAACCTCGGCAGCGGAGGCCGCGATGCGGTATATGGCCTGCCGTGGTATCTGGTCATCGGCGCGCCAAGATCGGGCAAGAGTTCGCTCGTCATCAGCTCAAACCTCAATTTTCAAACGCTGCCGAGCCAGCGGCAATCGGAACAGAAATTCGTACGGCCGACCCCGAATGTGGATTGGCGGGTCACCAGCGAGGCGGTCTTTATCGATTCCGCGGGCCGCTATTTGACCGAGGGCCTGGATGCGGATGAGTGGTCCGCCCTGCTCGAGACGGTAAAGAAATACCGTTCGAATCGCCCTCTCGACGGGGTCATCCTCGTCGTGGATGCCGAACGCGTCCTGAAAGCGGATGAACGCGAGATCGAGGAACTCGCGAAAGTACAGCGGACGCGGCTCGACGAGATAATGCAGCGTCTGAAGGTACGGGCGCCTGTTTATCTTGTCTTTTCGCACGCGGACACGATAGAAGGCTTCCGGGATTCGTTCTCGGCGTCCAAGGCCGAGGACAAGGCCCTTGTTTGGGGCACCACCATCCCTATCGAAAAGGCGGATAATGCCCAGGCGCTCTTCGATAATGAGTTCGCGATCCTGCACGACTCAATTATGAAGCGCCGGATCGCGCGGCTTTCGGCTCCTTTTCCGCCGGTCAGGCAGCTGCGTATTTTTAACTTTCCGCTTCATTTCGGCACCGGCCGGCGAAAGTTCGGAGCATTCATAAGTGCCCTGTTCCGGCCGAACCCGTTCAGCGAGAATCCATTCCTGCGCGGCTTCTACTTCACGGCCGCCCCGCCCGCAAAGGCCGGCGGCAACGGCCACCAGACCGTCGCGAACGGATTCTTTACCGAACGGTTCTTCCGCGATGTTGTCCTGCGTGACAAGGACCTCGTTAAGACATTCCTCGCTCAGCGTCAGAAGGCCCCGATAATGGGCTGGGTGCTGACCATTCTCAGCGGGCTGATAGTTCTCTTTCTGCTCGGAATGGCCGGCGTTTCGCTGATCACCAACAACCAGATGCTGACCCAGGCCGAGCAGGTCGGGGACCGCGTCCTGACGATCATAAAGGCCGACGGAGGGCGAAACCCGCTCGGAAAATCCGAAGCCGAGGCGAAACGAGAGATAAATACGACCGAAGAGATGCGGCAGCTGCTCGCACGGCTCGACGATTACGAGAGGAACGGCCCGCCGATCTATATGCGGTTCGGAATGTACTCGGGAAACCAGGTGTACAAGAAGAGCCTGCTGCCGATGTATTTTGCCGTCATCGAACAGCGCTTCAAAAAGCCGACAGTGGCACGCCTGGAGGCGGAATTGAGAAAGTTCGCTGACAGCCAGCCCGTGGCCAACCCGGCGCAGCTTACCGACAAGGAAGAGGAAGTGCTGAGCCGGAATTACGACCTTTTAAAGGCCTATCTGATGCTCTCCGGCGAGTACAAGGCACGCGCGGAATCGAGCCATCTCTCGACCGCCCTCTCGGAATTCTGGGTCGCTGAGAGCAAAGTGCCGGCGGATATGAAACTCGTCGCCCAGCAGCAGCTCGAGTTCTGGTCCAAGCAGGTCGACCGCGACGATGCGGACGTTCAATTCCCGCGCATCAACATCAACGGGCAGCTCGTTCAGGACACGCGAAAGAAACTGCAGGCATTTCCTGCCAAATACCGCTACCTCAGCCGAAAGGTGACGGAGGTATCGAAGACCATCGACGACACCATCGGCAAGACGACCGTCGAGGCCATTCTGACGCGCAACGGTGCGGACGCGACCTATCTTGAGGGCAATTATTCGGTGCCGAGCGCCTACACGCGGCCCGGACACGACCTGATGAAGGTCGCGATCGACGAGGCCAACGAAAAACTGAGCGAAGACGACTGGGTAATGGGCGAACTCGGAAAAACGGAGGTCGCAAAATCGACCGACGCGGCCGACATCCGCGACCGCTACTATCGCGATTACGCCGACCATTGGCGCAATTTCGTAAAGAACACGCATGTCAGGCCGTATAAGAACAAGGACGAAGCGACCGCCGCCCTGCTCTCATTTTCGTCGGCGAACTCGCCGATCAAGATCCTCGTCCGTGAGATCACAAAACACACGAACCTCTCGGCGAAACTTGAGGAGGATGGCTGGATCGACTGGGCACTGAGCTACGTGATGCCCGCTAAATCGAACGAGCCCGGCGACAGCCAGCCAGAGAAGGAGTTTCGTCCGCTTGTCACCTTTATGGGGACGAAAGAGCAGGGCGATAAAACGCCGGTGGAAGATTACCGGACCCAGCTCGGCAACGTTTACAAGAGCATCAGCGGCCTTTCCGACGCAAAACTCAAAGAGTATGCGGCTGAAATGACCAAAGATGGCGATCCGCTCAAGATCCGTCAACGGGAGACGGCGATCACGGCCCTGCTCGCGACATTCAGCGAGACCCCGTCAGCCCAGGAAGTTTCTTTGCTTCTTCAGGAACCGATCGGAAATCTCCGCACGCTTTTGGGTGCCGGCGCCAAGGAAAAGATCATAAAGGTCTGGACGCAGGAGATACTGCCGGCCGCCAAAGACATCGAAAAGGGATATCCCTTTGAGGACGGCCAGGCCGAAGCGGACCTGACAAAACTTGCTGCGTTCCTGAATCCAAACGACGGGAAGCTTTCCGCCTTCTACAAGAATGATCTCGCGACCTTCTTTGAGGAGGCCGACGGCAAGCTGAAACTTAAGGATGGTGCGAGCGTTCAGTTCAGCCAGGAGTTCATCGATTATTTGAACAATGCGTTCGCCTTGAGAAAAGCGCTATTCGGGACCAATGCCACGCCGAAGTTCGAATATGAATTTGGCCTGCGCGGCGGAAAAGATGCGTTAATTCAGGTAAATATCGACGGGCAAAAGATCGACACCGAAGGTACAGGCACCATTAAGGGCACTTTCCCGGCGAGCGGTTCGGCAGAGACGGGCGTCAGCATCACGCTCGCAACGACGGGCGGTACGACGACGACCTCAGGCTCACCGCCGGCCAATACCTCTACGCCGTCCACGACTTCGAGCAGCACGCAAAAGAGCTATCCGGGTACCTGGGGGCTGTTCAGATTTGTCGACGCGGGCGGGCCGTCGAAACAACCGGGCGGCGAGTATTCGCTGTCATATACGGTTGGAGGCAAGAGCGTTTCGGCCACGATCAAACCGAGCGGCGGCGACCCGTTCGACAAGTCGCTCTTCCGTAACGTAAAGGCTCCGCAGACGATCGCTAAGTAGCTTGATTGAGCTGTGCGTTTCGGCTTTGACGCGTAGTTGTCT